>JAISRI010000060.1 GCA_031273735.1 Helicobacteraceae bacterium | reverse complement strand
GTATGAAAATCTAAAAGGCGGATTACGCCATAGCGATCATCGCTTTGAATGGACAAGAGACGAGTTTAGAGATTGGGCGAACAGAGTTGCGCAAAAATATAGTTATTCCGTTCAATTTTCCGACATTGGCGAGATAGACAAAAAACTTGGATCGCCAACGCAAACCGCGTTTTTTTCCGCGCAAACTTTAGAACGAGATCGTAGAAAATATAAGGACGAAAGATAATTATGAGCCAATTAAACAAAGCGTTTGAAATACCTGAATTTGCTTTAGTCGCTTTGATCGGAGTTTCTGGGAGCGGCAAATCGACTTTCGCCAAAAAACATTTTAAGCCTACAGAGATTCTCTCTTCTGATTACTTTCGCGCTTTAGTTTCGGACGACGAAAATAATCAATCCGTTTCCAGCGAGGCTTTCGACGCGCTCTATTATCTAGCGAATAAAAGATTGGATTTAGGAAAATTAACCGTAATCGACGCTACAAGCGTGCAAAAAGAGGCGCGAGAAAAGATCATACATATCGCTAGAGCGCAAAACTGCCACGCGATTGCAATCATTTTTAATACGCCCGAAAAACTTTGCATAGATAGAAACGCGAAACGATCGGATAGAAATTTTGGCAATTATGTGATAAGGAAACAATACGATCAACTTATACGTTCTATTAAACGGCTTGAAAAAGAGGGGTTTAGATACGTTTATATAATCAATAGCGAGGAAGAGGCAAACTCTGTTGAAATCGTACGAAAGCCGCTATGGAATAATAAAAGAGACGAACGCGGAGCTTTTGATATTATCGGCGATATTCACGGCTGTTTCAACGAGCTTTGCGCTCTATTAAAAAAGTTGGGATATTCGATCGACGAGCAAGATTTTTCCATAGTCGCGCCGACTGGACGAAAAGCGATATTTCTTGGCGATTTATGCGATAGAGGAACGCAAAACGTTAAGACGCTGCGACTAGTTATGAATATGGTAAAAAACAATAGCGCATATTGCATACTAGGCAATCACGATTATAAACTTTTAAGATATATGAAAGGCGCAAAAGTCGTTGTCGCGCACGGGCTTGAATTAACGATCGCGGAGCTAGAAAAACAGAGCGCTGAGTTTTGCGACGAGGTTAAGAGTTTTCTTGGCTCGTTAATTAGCCATTACGTTTTTGATAACGGAAATCTTGTAGTCGCTCACGCGGGGATCAAAGAAAAAATGCAAGGCAGAGGTTCGGAAGCGGTTAAGATGTTCTGTCTTTATGGAGAAACTAGCGGCGAAATAGACGAATACGGTTTGCCGATTCGATTGTCGTGGGCAAACGACTACAGAGGCAAGGCGCTAGTCGTTTATGGTCATACTCCAAATCTTGACGTTCAAAACGTCAATAATACGATCTGTATAGACACGGGTTGCGTTTTTGGCGGAAAACTTAGCGCTTTTCGCTATCCCGAACGCGAAATCGTAGAGGTAGCCGCCGCAAAAGAGTATTGTAAAAGCGTTAAACCTTTAATGTCAAAGAGTTTTGCCGACGACGACACGCTAAATATCGACGACGTATTAAATAGGCGTTATCTATCTACGCGCCTAAAGCCGAATATAAAAATTAACGAAGAAAACGCGATCGCCGCGCTTGAGATTATTAGCCGTTTTGCAATCGATCCGCATTGGTTAATATATCTGCCGCCGACTATGTCGCCTTGCGAAACGAGCTGCAATGAAGAGTATTTAGAATATCCGATCGAGGCTTTTGAATACTATAGCAAACGAGGAATTGGCGCGGTTGTTTGCGAACAAAAGCATATGGGTTCAAGAGCGATTATAGTTTTATGCAAAAACGAACTGAGCGCCGCAGAAAGATTTAACGTTTCGGACGGAAAAATAGGCGTAATTTACACTAGAACGGGGAGAGATTTTTTTAACGATCCGCAAACCGAATTAGCTATTTTGGAGCGTCTTAATAAGGTATTGGCGGACTCTGGTTTTTGGGAGGATTTTCAAACCGATTGGATCTGTTTGGATACCGAATTGACCCCTTGGTCAGCCAAAGCGCAAACGCTTATTAGCGACCAATACGCCTGCGTAGGGCGAGCGGGACGATTGGCGCTAGAAGCTGCAAACGTTCAAATCGAAAAAGCGGCAAAACTTTTGAATAGCTCGCAAATAGCGCAACGCCCGGCTAAACGCGGAGAATCAAGCCAAAGCGCCGATATAAACGCGCTTTTAAGCGATTATAAATCGCGTTACGAAGCGCTTACGTTATATACGCAATCTTATCGCGAGTATTGCTGGGAAATTAAATCGATCGACGACTATAAAATAGCCCCGTTTCATATCCTCGCTACGGAAGGCAAAGTTTGGAATAACGAAAGCCATATCGCTCATATGGAGATCATTAAAAAATACACAACGGGATTTGACCAAATTTTTATAGAAACCCCATATAAGATCATAGATACTACCGACGAAAATTCTATCGCGATCGGCGTAAAATGGTGGGAGAAACTAACCCAAAGCGGCGGCGAAGGAATGGTTGTTAAACCTTACGACTTTATCGCTACCGACAAAAATAGACTTTTACAACCCGCGATAAAATGTAGAGGTAGGGAGTATCTACGCATTATCTACGGACCGGAATACGCGCTTAAAAATAACCTCGCTCGACTTAAAAAACGTTCGCTTAACAAAAAACGCGATTTGGCGTTAAGAGAGTTTGCACTCGGTATGGAATCGCTCGAGCGGTTTGTGAAAAAAGATCCGCTTTATCGCGTCCATGAATGCGTATTTGGCGTTTTGGCTTTAGAAAGCGAACCTGTCGATCCGCGTTTATAAACAATTGACTTACAAGAAATAACCGCATACGGCGATTTGCTAAACAAACAAAAGAATCAACGTATTCAAAAAACCGTCTTTAACAAAGCAAAGCCTACATATACAGCCATTCCCGCAGGAACGATTGCGCTTGTAGGTTTTACTAAATAAGCGAATCGGCGGTTATCGAAACCATATAAAATTGGTTCTTATAAACCTTAACGCATTATCCGCAAGCCTATATCTGCTCTTTTGGTTTGGGCAGTTCGCCTTTGATTTTGCCGCCGCCTACGCCGCCCGCAACGCGAATCTTGCTATAGCCTTCAAAGATCGCCTGCGATTCGATGATCAGATTTGACGAAACAAGATCGCCGTTCATTCTGCCGCCCGCCAATATCTCGACGTTGGCGCAATCCGCGTTGCCGTCCAATTCGCCGCTAACGACTAGCTTTTCTGCGAAAACCTCTCCCTTTAGACTGCCAGAAGAGCCGATCGTAACTATATTTGAAGAACGCACCGTCCCGTCTATTTGTCCGTCGATATGGAGTTTGCATTCAACTTCGACGGAACCTGTAATTTTGGTTCCTTTTGCGACGATAGTTGTTCCAGAAGTGTCCACTGCCATGCTATTCCCTTTGCCACCGAATCCCATTGAACTTTTTTCTCCTTGTCGAAGATAGTTTCGTAACTCTGTAAATCCCACTCCATAAACGCCGTAGGATCTAGCGGTTTGTTTAAATAACGAACCTCATAGTGCAAATGGGGTCCGTTAGAATACCCTGTATTACCTGAATATGCGATCAGTTGTCCTTTTTGCACAAAATGTCCCTGTTGCACCATAACGCGATCAAGATGCCCGTATAGGGTCTTAAAGCCAAACGAGTGCGATAACGTTATCAAATTGCCGTACCCAACCGTTTGCCCGCTTCGCGTTACCTCTACCACCCCATCCGCAGAGGCGTAAACGGGAGTTCCGATCCTAGCGCGCAGATCGACTCCCGTATGAAACTCCCTTTGCGTGCGCCTTAGCGGGTGATAGCGCCAGCCAAAAGCGCTGGTATTTCCGCGAAACTCGATTGGCATTCCGCTTGGCACTAGCCTAAGCGTGAGCATTCGCTCGGCTACTCCAACCCGCGCTAAATTAAGCCTTTGGGTCATCTCTTTTTCGGATTTTTTGTCCTGTTGCGCGCTAGATAGCCCCGCGATCGACTCGATGTCGGCGATCTTTTCGCCAAGCTCCGCGATCGTAGCGTTTTTCTCCTCGATGGCTT
This sequence comes from Helicobacteraceae bacterium, assembly GCA_031273735.1. GTDB lineage: Bacteria > Campylobacterota > Campylobacteria > Campylobacterales > SZUA-545 > JAIRNH01. Next base: position 5,675 of record JAISRI010000060.1, on the reverse strand, counting down.
CTTCAAGATTGACGCTAGAGCTTAAAAGCGTTTTATGTCGCTCTTTTAGCCGATCGAAAGCCTCTAACTCCCCAAGCAAAACGTAAATGCTACAAACGCCAAACAAGACCAAAATCAACAATCCGATCGCTACATATAACGCCGCGTTTTTCGTCGCCTCGCCGATCGTGTAACTTTTAGAACCGTCGATCGTGGTGATTGTTATTGTGGTTTTATCGCGCATTCCACGCTTTCAAAAAAGCTTCTACGACGCTAAAACCGCCAAACACCAAATACTCCTCGTTTTTATCGATTACGCCGTTAAACTCGTCTCGCGCGATTTTTTCGCCGTCCAGCGCGGAAATAATAGCCTCTTTATCGGCGGCGCGTAAATGATCCATTCCAATTAGCAAACACCGTTTAACAATCGGCTTTAAGATATGCAAAATCGTCTTGTAATCTTTATCGGCAAAGCTATTATAGATTAGCGTTACTTGTTTAGCGCCGTAAGCCTCCCGAATAGCCCTAGCCGCGTGCGCGTTATGTCCCGCGTCTATAGAAACGTTGGGCGCGATTTTGGTCAATCTGCCAAGTAGCGGATTGGTTTTGAATAAGACGGCGTTCGGATTTAGTTTCAAATACGCCGCCGCCGCAAAGGCTAATTGGCGGTTGATCGCCATAAATCTCGCGCCATCTTTCGTTTCAAAACGATCCAGCGACGGCGCTAGATCGCGAGCTTTGTAGAGCGTTAATTTTCGCTCGGCGGCGATTTTTTGCGCGATCTCATAGACGGCGTTATGCTCCTGTTTGGCTAAAATCGTCGTCGATCGCATAGCGTTTAGCTTTGTTTGCGCGATCTTTTCGATTGTATCGCCCAAAATATGTTGATGATCGTAATCGATCGGCGTTATTAGCAGTAGCTTGCAAGGAAAAACGCTTGTAGCGTCAAACTCGCCGCCAAGCCCCGCTTCCATAATCGCTAGATCGCAATCGCGAAAAAGCTCGATCGCTAAAATTGTGGCGTATTCAAAATAGCTTAGCTTTTCCGCCCATTTTGCGCCGATTTTGGCGTAAAGTTTTTCGTGCGCCTCTTGCAAAAGGCGATCGCTCGCTTCCGCGCCGTCTAACCAGAATCGCTCGTTGATCCTTAAAATATGCGGCGATGAGTAATGCCCGATCTCGATCTTTTTCGTATGACAGAAGTCGGCTAATATCCTGCCAGTAGAGCCTTTGCCGTTTGTGCCGATAATCTGGACGATCGGCGGCGTTTGAAAGCGATTGGCGCATTCGCTCCAAAAGCGTGGAAAACGCTCTACGTCTATATTTGAATAGGCTTCGCCCTTGCTTAATAAAAACTCATTAAAGGCGTTCATAGCGCCGCTTTGTAGGCGTTGCCGCCGTTAAGTTTTACAAACCGCAAAGCCGCGTCCGCCGCGCTTATGCAGTCGCCCTCGCTTTTGCATCGCGATCGCGAAGTCGCGCCTACGCTTAAGGTTACGTTAAAGTTTCTGCTTTCGTAGATAAAGCGTTTTGAAGCCATCTTCGTTACGATCGATTGCAAAGCGGTTTCGATCTCGCTTTTTGTTTGGTTTGCGATCAGCATTAAAAACGTATGAGCGATATAGTGTCCGTAAGTAGCGTTTTGCGGCAAGGATTTTGAAAGAAAGTCCGCCGCGATCCCAAGTACCGTTTCAAAGCTACCGATTCCTAGTTCGTTTAGCAGGTTTTCAAAATCGTCTATCTCTAAGAATACCGCGACGTAGTCGGTTTTGTTTGCGTTAAACTCCCGTTCGCGCTCCTCTAAATCGGCGTTGATCGCCCTGCGGTTTGGCGCTTTGGTCGTTTCGTCGCGCAACGCCTCGCGCTTCGATTTGGCAAGCTCCTTTTCGAGAGCGTCGATACGGCTTTGCATATCTCCTATGGTCTGCGTTCTATTTTTAAGCGACGAGTTAAAGTTTGACAACGCTCTTTTAAACGCGCTTAGAAAATTGTCGTCGCTCGCTTCGCCGCGTTCGATCGTCCGCGCTAACTCGCTGTTTTCGGCGTTTTGAGCCTCCAAAGCGCTATGAAACTCTTTGATCGTCGCTTCCAGCGCTTTTATACGCTCGCTTGCCTCGTTTAACCTCCGCGTTAAAAGGCTAGGAGCGCTTTTAGATTGCAGGCGCGTCCAGCGGCGTTTTTCGTCTTCTAAAATCAGCGGGCGCGACATATCGCGCTCCAAGGAGAATTTTGCCTCTTCGCCAAGCTCGCCGCCCATAGCCTCGATCACGACTAATAAACGGCGAACCAGCGCCGTAGATACGATAAGCGACGCGAATTCGTTCGGAGCGCTCGTCGCCTGATTTAGTCGCGAGGTTAAAAAAACGATAAGTTCCTCTTGCGTGCGAATACGATACGCTTCAGCCTCTTTTTTAATACGCGGCGAAAGGTTTTCTATGGCGCGGGCGATAAAGTTGCAATCGTGGAGATTCAGCCCCAACTTTTTCGCTTCGGCGCAGAAAACGCGGCGGTAGTTTTCGGGCGTGATCGGCTCTTTGGTCTGTCTGAAAACCTCCAAAGCGTTTTTGATTGCCTCCGATAGCGACATCAGCGTTTCAACATAATAATATTTGCGATCAACATATCGAGCGCCTTTAACGCCGCCTCTCTCGCCGCTTCGTTTTTAGCTTCGTCGCTTAATACGGAGCTTGGCTCCGCCGCGAAATCGCGTTCGCCGCTTACGCTAAAGCGACGGTTTTTAATTTTGTCGCTATTAACGATCGCGTTCATCGTTACGTTCGATCGATAGAGGATTATAAAGCCGTCCGCGTCTTTTTGTATCGCGGTTACATTGTAACGGTAATCGACAACCTCGATCGTCGTGTCCGCCTCCTCTCTTGAAACGAGCCGTTTGCCAAAACGCGAAACGATCGCTTCGTTAAGCGCGTTTATTAAAATTGGCGCGCTTTGCGGATCGGCGCGGTTGATAGCTACGTCGGCGAAAACCTTATCGCCTAGCGTCTCTTTTATGTAATGCGCGGCGGGTTTGTAGCCGCAACCCGATAGTATCAGAGATATGGCGATAAGAACCGCTTTCATTTGACTACAAAATTGACGAGTTTTTTGGGAACGACAATCTCTTTAACGATCGCCCCGCCTAAACGTTCGCCGAGCTTATTTTTCGCCGCCGCGATAATTTCGTCGTTAGTCGCTCTTATATCGAGAGCTACCTCGCCGCGCAGTTTGCCGTTAATCTGAATCGCGTAGGTTACGCTATCTTGTTCAAACACGCCTTCGGGAATCGCGATCGGCGAGAAAAACGTCCGATTAAATAGCCGCTCGCTTAGTTCGTAGCAGATATGCGGCGCGATCGGTTCGAGCAAAGTTAATAAAACAAAATATCCTTCGCTCCAAACCTCTTCGTTATTTTGAGCTTGCAGGGCGTTCAAAGCCTCCATACAAGCGGCGATCAACGTGTTGAAAGCGTAGGTTTTTTCAAAAACCTCCTCGTATTTTACCGCCGCCTCATATACCTTGCGCCGCGCTAGTTTCTCCGCGCTAGTTAGCGCGTTTTGCGCGATCGTCGGCAAAGCGCAAACCGTCGCGTTTTCGGCGTTATTCCATAAGCGATTTAGAAAGCGGCGGCAACCTTCTAGCGCGTTGTCGTTCCACTCTAGCTCTTTGGCGGGCGGCGCGGCGAACAATATAAACATTCGCGTTGCATCCGCGCCGAAACGCTCGATCATATCGTCGGGATCAACGACGTTTCCTTTTGATTTGCTCATCTTCGCGCCGTCTTTTAACACCATACCCTGCGTCAAAAGGGCGCTAAACGGCTCGTCAAAACTTAAACGCCCCGCGTCGCGCAAAGCCTTTGTGAAAAATCTAGCGTATAAGAGGTGCAAAATGGCGTGTTCGATCCCGCCGATATAGAGATCGACGGGCAAGAAACGTTCCGTCGCCTCTTTGTCAAACGGCTCTTTTTCCCATAGTTCGCGCGGAGTCGCGTAGCGCAAAAAATACCAACTAGATTGAACGAAAGTGTCCATCGTGTCGGTTTCGCGCCGCGCTTTCGCGCCGCACTTTGGGCAAACGCGCTCCTTGAAAGTCGGGTGATTTTCTAGCGGGTTTCCCTCGCCCGTGATCTGCGCGTCGTCGGGCAGAGCGACTGGTAGATTTTCCTTTTTTTCGGGAACAATCCCGCACTTTGGGCAGATAATCAGCGGGATTGGCGCGCCCCAATAGCGTTGGCGCGAGATTCCCCAATCTTTTAATTTGTAGTTGATAACGCTTTTTCCGATCTTGGCGTTTTCAAAATACGCCGCGATCGCCTCTCTCGCTTCCGCGCTTTTCAAGCCGCTAAAATCGCCGCTCTTTTCCAAAACGCCGTCTTGCGTAAAGGCTTCGTCCGCTTTAGCGCCGCCATCGATGGAAACGATAACGCGCTTGATCGGCAAACCGTATTTTTTAGCGAACTCAAAATCGCGGCTATCGTGCGCGGGGACGCTCATCACCGCGCCGCCGCCGTATTCGCTCAACACAAAATTGGCGCACCAAAGCGGTATTTTTTCGCCCGTCAATGGGTGAATGGCGTTTAATCCTAGCGCGATCCCCTCTTTTTCGCCGCCGCCGCGCTCTTTTGGCGGCGTTCTTTGGATCTTCTCAAGCCAAGAAAGAGCGGCGTTATCTAGCGCTTTTAACGCCTGTAGTTTTCGGACAATCGGATGTTCTGGAGCTAAAGCGCAGTAGGTTACGCCGTAGATCGTATCGGCTCGCGTCGTGAAAACGCCGAAATTTTCAATTTCTTTGCCTAATTTTACGATCGAATCGCTATCTAGCGCGAAACTAAACTCTAGCCCCTCGCTACGCCCTATCCAATTTTCTTGTTGAACGAGAACCTGATTAGCCCATTTGCCCTCTAGTTTTTTTAGATCGTCAAGAAGTTCGGCGGCATATTTGGAGATTTTGAAGTAGTATTGATTCATCTCTTTCAAAACGACGGGCGAGTCGCAACGCCAACATTTACCCTCGATTACCTGTTCGTTTGCCAGCACGGTATGATCTTTCGGACACCAATTCAACAAGCCCGCTTTTTTTTCGATTAGCCCCATATTCCACAGATCGATAAAAAGCGTCTGTTCGTGTTTGGTGTAAAGCGGATCGCTCGTGGCAAATTCGCGACTCCACGCAAAGCTCAAGCCTAGCCGTTTTAACTCGCCTCGCATCTGATCGATATTGTCGTAAGTCCATTTTTTGGGGTGGATACCGCGTTTGATCGCCGCGTTTTCGGCGGGCATTCCGAAACTATCCCAACCCATCGGGTGCAAAACGTTAAAGCCGTTTGAGCGGTAATAACGCGCGAAAGCGTCGCTGATGGCGTAGTTGCGCACGTGTCCCATATGGATTCGCCCGCTCGGATAGGGAAACATACTAAGAACGTATTTTTTTGGTTTGGCGCTATTAGCTTCAGGCTCGAAGGCGTTTTGCTCCTCCCAGATTTTCCGCCATTTCGCTTCAACGTCTCGCGGCTGATAGGCTTCCACTAAATATCCTCTTTTGCGTTTTTGTAGCGTCTTTGCGCTTGCAAGATCTTAATAATTCAAGTTGGCGATCATAGCAAAAAACGTTTTTGCCTTGCCGCGTTTGCGGATTTTGCCCGCGTTGTCCTCTCGCACAACCTCCCACTTCGCTATTTATCCGCATTACAAGCGGGCGCT
>JAISRI010000240.1 GCA_031273735.1 Helicobacteraceae bacterium | reverse complement strand
CGCGCCCGTTCGCGAGTTAAAATGAACGCGATCTACAGGGTAATAAAACGCCCTAGATTTGAGATATTAAAAGTAGAAAACTCGTCGCATAATTTTCCTATACATATTCATAAAAGAGTCTGTATAGGCAAAATCGAACGCGGCGAAAAATATCTCTACATTAACGGCGAAACGCGGATATTGCGCGATGGCGATATGTTTGTTATTCCTCCGCTTACCGCGCATTCGTGTTACGCAAAAAGCTACGTTAGCTATACGATCGTTTCTTTAGAAACAGGCGAAAATATCGATTATAAAACGATATTTGAAGAGTTAGAAAGCTACAATTTTGCCAAAGCCGACGATATGATAGAGCTTGTTAAGCGACGGCCAATCAAGCAAAACCATATAATCAAAGCTATTATGGAGTTTGCGGACGATAATTATAGCGATCCAATTACAATAAACGATATTGCGCAAAAAGTTGGTTATAGCCCTTGTTATATTCAGCGCTCATTTAAGAAAAATATCGGCTTATCTATTCATCAATATATTCTGCAAACAAGAATCAAAAAAGCTAAAGAACATATTAAAGATAATACGGCTACCATCGCATTAACAAGCGGATTTTACGACGAAAGCCACTTTATCAGAAACTTCAAACGGCAAGAGGGCATAACGCCTAAAAACTACTATAACTCCATTATCGATTAGCTTATTTATTAAGTCGATCGTCGGGCGAATATCAATGGCTTTAACAAAGCTAAGAAAGGCGATTAACGCGTTAGCGTCCCGCTCCAATCCGTCGATATTCGCTTGCGTAACGCGCGCTTTCAACCGCCGCCGTTTTTATGCGTTTTGCCTATTTTTTCGTTTTTATTTCGGCGACGCTGTAAATATGGCGATCCAAAAGCGCGATCAATTCGTCAAAAGTTCCGTTGGGCGCTTTGCGTTCGATCGGCGCTTTGCTAAAAACGGCGATAAAAAAGCTCTTTTGCAAAGTCCGATCGTCGTCGATTACCGCTTTTGCAGAGAAAACGATCGTTTTGTTTTCGTCGATCGTTTCGCTAAGCGACTCAAACTCGCCGCTTTCTTTAAGCCCGAAAAGCGTTACAAAACCGCTTTCGTTTGCGTCGATCGCTATCTCGAACAGCTCGCCCTTTTTAAGCTCGTTCTTGCTTGGCGCGATTGTAATTTGCGGGTTTTGGCTAACGTCAAAAAGGCGCGTTAGATCGACCTCGTTCCACGCGATCGAAGCGTTTTTGGCGACGACAAAATATAGATCGTCTTTTTTCGTTATAGAAAAATCGATCGCGCACCCCGCCGCCTTGTTCAAGCTCTGAGCAAAAGGCGATCGCGCTAAAAAGCCGCCGCTTTTTTTAAGACATTCAACTGGCTTGATCCGCTCCAAAAGCCGCGTTTCGATCGAGCGGCGATCAAGCCTTGCCTGCGCAAAAAAGCCCGCGCCTTCTTTTTCCAGCCTAAGGATTTCCGCGCCCTTCAATTGCGCTTTTGCCTCGCGGCTTAGGACGCGTTCCGCGTTGCGCATAACCGCGCCTTTGAACTTAGTTTCCGATACGACGACCTCCGCGATCTGATTACCTATATCTTTGATCGCGTCCGCTTCAGCCTCTTTTGAGGATACGCTTGCGCCGTAACCGATCGTTTCATACGACTTGGACGACGGCTTGCCATACCACGACGGATTGGCAAACGCCGCTATTGCAACGATAAGTAAAAGAAAGTTTTTCATAAAGAAATTATAACCTAAAGCGCGCAAATCGTAGAATTGCAAGTTATGATACCAACAATAATCAACAATATTTGCGAATATCTATCCGATAGCGCCGTCGCCTTGACGCGCCCGCATAGCGACGGACGAGTAAACGCCTACGTTAATGAAGGCGAAATTTTAGATGCGATTCGCAAACGATTCAGAATCAATGTTCCGCGTAATAGAAGTTGGTTCGATTTTTCTATTGGAGAGCAAGAAAACTTTTACCCTATAAATATCAAAGTTATCGATACGACGCGCGCGGATAATCTTAATTGCAAATTAGGTATTTATTACGCTTTAACCGGACAAATGCCGTCGTTCCAAAATGAGATAGGATGGCTTGATTATTTTGAAAAACTAAGAGAAAATATGGGCAAAAACCAAAATAAGGACTATTATTTTTTGGTTTGCAATAAACAAAACGTCTCCGATATTTTTGCAAACTCTCTAAAAGGCATACGAACATTACAACCAAACGGCAATAATTTGCCTTTTCAATGCAAATGGGACGATAATAGAGAAGCTCAAGAACGATCGTTTAACGAAGCAAAAGAGTTTATACTATCCGCTTTTGGTAAATCTATAAAGCTCCGCTCGGAAATCTATTTTAACTTTAGAAGGCTTTTTCCATAATATGTCGTATAACGTAAAATATTTAGGGCAAGTTTTTACGCCGAGCTTTATTGCTTCCGATATGCTTGGCTTAAGAAAAAACTTTGGTTCCGCGTTGGAACCGTCGCAAGGAGACGGCGCGTTTTCGCGCAATATCGCAAATTGCGTTAGCATAGAGATCGATAAAAGATATTGCGACGAAAAAACGCTTAATATCGATTTTTTCGACTATGCGGAAGAAAATACTTTTGATACGATTATTGGCAATCCGCCTTATGTTCGCTATCAGGATATTTTACCAGAAACTAAAGCAAAACTAAAATCAAATTTATTTGACGAGAGAACAAATCTTTATCTATTTTTTATTGAAAAGTCGATCAGGCATCTAAATCATCGCGGAGAGCTTATTTTTATTACGCCTAGAGAGTTTCTAAAAGCTACTTCAAGCGTCAAGCTAAACCATTTTATCTATACGCAAGGCACGATTACCGATCTAATCGATCTGGGCGATAAAAAGATATTTGAAGGCTTTACTCCAAATTGCGTGATTTTTCGTTTTGAAAAAGGCAATTTTAGTCGAAGGACTAATCTATATCAGATTTTTACTTTCAATAACGGACAACTACTTTTTACAAACAATCGTTATTCGATCACGCTTAGAGAGGCATTTAACGTAAAAGTCGGCGCGGTCAGCGGAAACGATAAGATTTTTACATACGAAGAGTTCGCCAACGCCGAGTTTGTCAATTCCGCTACGGCAAAAACGGGTAAAACTAGAAAAATGATCTTTAATGAAAATCATAGCTATCTAGAACAATATAAGGATATTCTAATTAAGCGTAAAATAAAAAAGTTTGGAGAAAACGACTGGTGGCAATGGGGGCGTTTGCACCATATTAGCGATCGTAAGCGCATATACGTTAATTGTAAAACGAGAAATAAAAATCCATTTTTTATTCACCCGTGCAAAAATTACGACGGCTCTATTCTAGCCTTGTTCCCAAAGGATCAGAAGGTAGATATAGAGGAGCTATGCGAAAGGCTAAACGGCGTTAATTGGTTAGAACTTGGGTTTGTTTGCGACGGGCGTTACATTTTTTCTCAAAAAAGTTTAGAAAACGCGCTTTTACCGGACGAATTTACGCGCTACATAGTAAAAAGCGAATTGTTTTAGCGCCCGCTTGCATTTTTTGCGGCTATGGCGATAAATTGATACGCGTAGCGGCGATTATAGAATAATCTGATAAAATACGACAAATATCAATTTATAAAAGGCGGTTATGGAGATATTTTTTTTAGCGTTTGCGTTGTCTATGGACGCCTTTGCGGTCGCTTTGGGGATTGGAGCGAAAAATATATCTAACGCAAGAAAAACCGCTCTAATCGCGGCGCTTTATTTTGGGGCGTTTCAAGGAGTTATGCCGTTAATGGGATTTCTCGCGAGCCAAGCGATTATCAAACTAATCGAATCTATCGATCATTGGATAGCCTTCGCGATATTATTATTTATCGGAGTTAAAATGATAAAAGAGAGTTTTAACCATAGCGAAAACGATAAACAATCGCCCAGTATGCAAATAACGCATAAAACGTTTTTACTGCTGGCGATCGCCACAAGCATAGACGCGCTCGCCGCGGGGCTTACCCTATCTTTTATGAGCTTATCGCCCTATATCGGCGTCTGTATTATCGCCGCCGTAACCTTTGCAATTTCATATTTTGGCGTAGTTGTCGGCGCTAAAAGCGGCATACGGCTTAAAAATAAAGCCGAGCTTTTAGGCGGAATTATACTAATAGGAATCGGGATAAAAATACTCTTAGAACACCAATTTTTTAACGCATAAACGCCATATTAAAACGACATATAAAACGCTATTTATTCCTCGTCGTCGTTTGCTTTGCCGATTGGCTCGCCGCGCTGTAGGCTAACCAAAACGCCCTCGATTAGTTTATCGAGATCGCCGTCTAAAATCGCGTT
>JAISRI010000161.1 GCA_031273735.1 Helicobacteraceae bacterium | reverse complement strand
GCGCGTCGTAGGGAAAATGCGCGATAATACGCGACACGTTTTTGTAAACCCCAAAGGAGCGCATTATGACGCAAACCGCGCCCGTCGTCGTTATTGAAAGTCGCTGTAAAGCCTGTTCGCTCTGCGTCGAGGTTTGTCCAAGCGGGACGCTTGCTATGCGAGCCGAACCAAAAAGCGCGTTAGGCGCTATGGCGAGCGTGATCGCGCCGCAAGATTGCGTAGGCTGTAACGAGTGCGAGTTGTGCTGTCCGGATTTTGCGATAACGGTCGCCGATCGCAAAACTTATAAATTCGCAAAACTTACCGAACAATCCCGTGCCGCCGCCGAAGCGATCAGGGTGAACGGCTACTACGCGCCAAAGGAGAAACGATGAGGCAAACGATATGCAACGGAAACGAGCTTGCGGCGCGCGCGGCGATCGACGCGGGCTGTCGGTTTTTCGGCGGTTATCCGATCACGCCTTCTAGCGAAATTGCGCACGAGATGAGCGTTCTTCTGCCCAAAGTAGGCGGAAAGTTTATCCAAATGGAAGACGAGATCGCGGGCGTTTTAGTGTCGATCGGCGCGGCGGCAAGCGGCGTAAAAGCTCTTACCGCCACAAGCGGTCCTGGTATGTCGCTTAAATCCGAAAGTTTTGGCTTGGCGTTTATGTATGAAACGCCGCTCGTTTGTATCGACGTGATGCGCGGCGGACCATCTACGGGTTTGCCTACTCGCGTCGCGCAAGGCGACGTTAGTTTCGCGCGTAATCCCACATTTGGCGACGTGCGATCAATCGCGCTATGCCCGGGGACGCTTGCGGAAACCTATACCGAAACGATCCGCGCTTTTAATCTCGCCGAAACCTATATGACGCCCGTTTTTGTCCTGCTTGACGAGACGATCGGACATATGCACTCGAAGGCGCTTTTGCCCGATCTTGACGCGATCGAGATTGTTAATCGCAAAAAATACGAGGGCGATCGCCAAAGTTACAAACCATACGAAGCGGCGGCGAACGAACCCGCCGTTTTGAATCCGTTTTTCACAGGCTATCGCTACCATATAACGGGATTGCACCACGGCGCGACAGGTTTTCCCACCGAAGACGCCGAGCTATGCCAGAATCTAATCGAGCGGCTTATCGGCAAGATCGACGCAAATCAAAAAGCGATTGAGAAAAACGAGCGTTATTTGCTCGATGACGCGCAAATCGCGGTAATCGCTTACGGTAGCGCGAGTTTAGCCGCAAAAGAGGCGATCAATATGGCGCGAAAAGAGGGGATAAAAGCGGGGCTTTTCCGTCCGATCGCGTTGTGGCCTAGCCCGCAGGAGGCGATCAAAGAAATCGGCGAAAGATACGAAAAAGCGCTGATTGTCGAGCTGAATATGGGGCAGTATTCGCTTGAAATCGAGCGCGTAGCCAAACGGTCGTTTGCGACTTTGAATCAGGCGAACGGCAGAGCGATCGAGCCTAGCGTTATTTTGAAGCGGATAAAGGAGCTTTAATGGCGTTTAATTGCGACGAATATCTAAGAGTAGATAAACTTGCCCGCTCTGTGGCGTTGGGCGCGCGCGGCGCAATGTTTGCAAAGGAGCTTTAATGGCGTTTAATTATGACGAATATCTAAGAGTAGATAAACTGCCCACTCTATGGTGTTGGGGGTGCGGCGACGGCGTTATCTTAAAATCGCTGATTCGCGCTATCGCCAAGATTGGTTGGAATATGGACGACGTTTGCGTGGTAAGCGGAATAGGCTGTTCGGGGCGGTTAAGCTCTTATATCAACTGCAATACCGTTCATACGACGCATGGGCGAACTATACCTGTCGCGACGGGGATCAAGCTGGCAAATCCCGATAAACATGTGATCGTCGTGGCGGGCGACGGCGACGCGCTGGCGATCGGCGGCAATCATACCATTCACGGCGCGAGACGTAATATCGATCTGAACTTTATCGTCATCAACAATTTTATCTACGGTTTAACCAATTCGCAAGTTTCGCCCACAACGCCGCAAGGTTTTTGGACGGTAACGACGCAGTATGGCAACGTCGATCCCAATTTTGACGCGGCAAACCTTGCGATCGCGGCGGGCGCGACGTTTGTAGCGCGAGAGAGCGTGAATAATCCTAAACGGATTGAAAAGGTTTTTGCGGAAGGTTTGCAACATAACGGCTTTAGCTTTTTCGATATTTTCAGCAACTGCCATATTAACTTAGGGCGCAAAAACAAAATGGGCGAGGCGGTAGAGGCGTTGAAATGGATCGAGTCGATCGTCGTTTCAAAGCCAAAGTTCGACGAGTTGAGCGAAGCCGAAAAGGTCGGCAAATTTCCGATCGGCGTTTTGCATAACGACGCGACGAAAACGGAATATTGCAAAGCGTATGAAGGCGTGATCGCAAAAGCGCAAGGAGGCGCGCGATGAAAAGGCAACTTCGTTTTACGACAAACGTTAAAAAAGGAGATACTGGTAATGGTTCTTAAGTTTTTGCGCATTTTTTGCGCTTTTGCGCTACTAGGCGCGTCGTGTTTCGCGGGCGATAAAAAATGCGAGGAGATGGTTATGGACGACCCTTATGATAATATGACATGGGGCGATACCTGCTTTTATCCCTTGCAAACGATTGCGCAGGCGCATGCGGATTTTCGCGAAAGCAAGATGAAAGAATCGCCCGACGATCCGGGTTATAAAAACCTTCGCTCAAAACTTGAGATCGGCAAAAAATACAAATATGGATCTCTCGAAAAAGAGAGAGTTGTGATAGATTACGCATGGGATGACGACAAAACGTTGAACGTTGAAATGTTTTATTCAGGCGGAATAACCACTGTCAAGTTTGTGCAAGAGGATAACGGAACGCGAATGTCCGTTATTTATTCGGCGGATTAATCGATTGGAAGCGACGGAGTAAAGGAGCGTAAATGAAAAGACAACTTCGTTTTACGGGCGTAGGCGGGCAGGGCGTTTTGCTTGCGGGGGAGATTTTAGCGGCGGCAAAGATCGAAAGCGGCGGCTACGGGATCAAAGCGGCGACATACACCTCGCAAGTGCGCGGCGGCGCGACGAAGGTAGATATCATTTTGGACAATCAAGAGATAATCTATCCTTACGCGAACGAGGGCGAGATCGAGTTTATGCTTTCAACGGCAAACGTCAGTTACAATCAGTTCAAAAACGGCGTTAGAGAAGGCGCGATTATCGTCGTCGATCCTAATTTGGTAACGCCAAGCGCGGACGATCGCGCAAAGTGGAAGATTTGCGAAATACCGATCATTACTATCGCCAAAGAGGAGGTTGGAAACGTGGTAACGCAAAGCGTCGTCGCGCTTGCGATCACGATCGTTTTGACCGATTGTTTGGAAAGAAGGGACGTTATTGCGGCTATGAAAACCCACGTGCCGCCAAAACTGCTCGAT
>JAISRI010000099.1 GCA_031273735.1 Helicobacteraceae bacterium | reverse complement strand
GATAATATCATTTTTATCGCGATCTTAGTAAGTAGACTTCCAGAGGAAAAAAGACGAAAAGCTAGTATATTGGGGCTATCTTTGGCTATGGGAACAAGGGTCGTTTTGTTGCTTTCGCTTTTTTGGATTATGAAACTTACGACGCCGCTTTTTTCGCTATTCGATCACGGCTTTTCGGGACGCGATCTGATATTGCTCTTTGGCGGGCTGTTTCTGATGGCAAAAGCGACGCTAGAAATTCATCATAGTATCGATCCGCAAGGCGATAAAGACCAAACGAACGCGAACGCGGCAAAAAGTTTTGGCGGCGTTTTAATACAGATCGCTCTTTTGGATATAATCTTTTCTCTCGATTCGGTTATTACCGCAGTCGGTATGGTAAGTCAAGTAGAGATTATGATATTAGCCGTCGTAATAGCGGCGCTAATTATGATGTTAGCCTCAAAAACCATCAGCGATTTTATAGAAAAACACCCAACGTTAAAGATGATGGCGTTGGCGTTTTTAATACTTGTGGGAGTGGCTTTAATGGGCGAAGGATTAGGAATGCATATACCAAAAGGTTATATCTACTTCTCTATGGCGTTTGCGTTGACGGTGGAATCCCTAAATATCTACGCAAAGTCCAAGAAACGGCAAAAAATATAGCTACTCTTGCAGATCATACCACGTTTTGATCTGATGGATAGATACGCCAATCGACGGGTAAGAGATATAATCTTTTAGTTTGTTTAGTTCGTTATACATATAGCGCTTGCCTTCCTCCATATAAGAGACCTTATCGCCCTCTTGCGAATAGGTTTCCGCGCCGAGAATTATCGTTTTGTTAAGCGCTTTTGCCGCTTCGATCTCCTCTTTTGATTCGTTATACATTTCTAGCGCGCTATCGCGGTACGACATAATAAACGTCCGATCGGCTCGATCGATTAGCGCGTAATAGAGCGCGACGTTTTTGCCTTTATACTCTATTTCGTCGTCAAACCAAAACGGTATATCAATATCGATCGGAAGTTTATCCGAAAGCCGAATAATTAAATCCAAATAATCCTTCAAAATCTCCGATCTTTGAGCGGCAAAATCTATATGTTGATGCGGCTCTATATCCAAATGAATCCCCGCAAATTGTCTATCGTTTGGCGCAGTATCTTGATACTCCAAAAAATTATCGATTATCCTTAGAATCCCTTTGTCGTTTTCTATATCCGAATAGTCGCCCTCCAATAAAAATACCTTAATGCCTTTAGATCGCGCCTTTTCTATAAAGTCGCCCGTAACTTTGCCAAAATTAGTCGTAGATAGATAAATCTCGTTAATGTCGTTATTTGCCGCAAACTCTAAGTAGCGATCGTCTAAAATCAGATCGCTATCCCACCACCAAACTCCGCGTATGGGCAGATTTGATTGAAACGTTAGAGCGCTTTGCGCTTCTTTATCCGATCTGCACCCAAAAAACGCCAACGCTATCGCAAAAACGATAAATAGCTTTTTCATAGTAAAAATATCCTACAATCATAAAAGCAGCGTTTCTTTTAGCTCCAGTCCAAAGCCTGAAAGCGCCGTAAATTCGCCTATCTCTTTTGTGGCTAAAACCGTCAGTTTTTTTATCCCAAGCCGCGTTAAGATTTGCGCTCCTATTCCAAACTCTTTTTTGGAGCTTTGCGCGCCCTCTTCTATTAGCAATAAAACGCCGCCGTTTTTCTTTAGATATTCGATCGCTTGCAACAAGCCGCAAAAACGCCTATCGTCTAAAAGCAATTTCGCGTCGCTTCCTACGATATGAAATTTGACGGCGCTCTCCTCGCCAATTTCGCCAAAAACTATGGCGTTATGAACGCGCCCAAGATGATCGAGCCATTCGCTGATCGTTACGGCGACTCCAAAAAGCTCGCTCGTTTCGATCTGGCGGCGGCTTACTAACGATTCGCGTTCAAGCCGATACTCGATTAGATCGGCGATATACACGATCGGAATATTTTTTTCGCCCGAAAACTTATCGAGCTCCGGTCGTCTTGCCATCGTCCCGTCGGACGTTAAAATTTCGCAGATCACGCCGCAGGGCGTAAGCCCCGCTAAACGACAGAGATCGACCGCGCCTTCCGTCTGCCCCGTTCTTACCAACACGCCGCCGTCTTTGGCAATCAGCGGAAAAATATGACCAGGACGAACAAAATCGTCGGACTTGCTTAAAGCGCTCGATAGCAGGGCGATCGTATCGTGCCGCTCGTAAGCGGAAATCCCCGTGCTGGCGCTTTTTGCATCGACGCTAACCGTAAAAGCCGTTTCATGCGCCGACGTATTTTTTTTGACCATAGGTTCTAGCTCCAAACGCTCGGCGATCGTTCTATCGAGCGCGGCGCAGACAAGCCCTCTCGCCTCTTTGATCATAAAATTCATCAATTCAGGCGTGGAAAGAGCGCCCGCATACATCAGATCGCCCTCGTTTTCGCGATCCTCGTCGTCGATTAAAATGACCATTTTGCCCGCTTTGATCGTATCGATTGCTTTTATAACCCGCTCGATCGCCTGTTGGTTCATCGCGCTTTAACCTTTACTAATTAAAATACGCGATCGTAGCGATATTTTCCTGCCGTTGCGGCTTTTTGCTACCATATCTTTTTGGAGGTTGCGATGGTTCGCTTTTGCGCCGTTTTACTTTTATTGCAAGGATTTGCTTTGGCTATGAATATCGAGTATATCGAGAACGTTCCGCTTCTGTATGAAGAGGATCATAAGTTGCCAATCGTTAGTTTGCAGATCGTCTTTTCGGGATCGGGATCGATTAGCGACGGCAAAAATCCGGGCGCCGCTTATCTAACAAGCGCGCTTTTACGCGAAGGTTCTAAAAAACTAGGCTCCGTGGCCTTTGCCCGCGCGTTAGAAGAAAAGGCAATCAACCTTGATTTTCACGCTAGAAAAGAGAACTTTTCAATCTCTCTTAGCTCGCTTAAAGAGCAGTTTGACGACGGCGTAGATCTTTTAGTCGCCGTCTTGCAAGATCCAAATCTAACCGAAGACGCGCTAAAAAAGATCAAAATTATGGCGCAGGGCGAGTTTGGCTCTCTTGAAAACAATTTTGATTACGTCGCCGATCGCGGATTGAACGAAATTTTATTCAAAAACACGCCGCTTATGCGCCCGGTTATGAGCGATCCAAAAAGCGTGGAAAAAATCTCGCTTAATACGATCGATAAACATATTAAAACGGCGCTTGTTAAAGAGCGCGTAACGCTTCTTTTTGGCGGCGATCTAAGCGAGCAAGAGGCAAAAAAATGGAGCAAAAAAATACTAAACGCGCTACCTAGCGGCAAAAAAATAGAGCTTGGTTTTTACGAAGCGCAAAGCGGCGAACAAACGCAAACAATCGCGCGCGAAACCGAACAGGCTTATATCTACTTTGGAGCGCCGTTTAATTTGCGTTACGACGACGACGAAGGATACAAGGCTACCGCCGCCTCGTTTATACTTGGCGCGTCCGGTTTTGGCAGTCGGCTTATGGAGGAAATTCGCGTTAAGCGCGGGCTTGCATACGGCGCTTATTCCCATATCAATCTCTCGCTTTCAAGCTCCGAATTCAGCGGGCATTTACAAACAAAGCTCGAATCGCAAGAAGAGGCGATCAAAATCGTCAAAGAGGCGATCGCGGAGTTTGTTAAAAACGGCGCGACGCAAAAAGAGCTTGACGAGGCTAGAAAGTTTATATTAGGAAGCGAACCGCTACGAAATGAAACAATGAGTCAAAGACTTCACCGCGCTTACGGCGATTTTTATCGTAAAAAACCGATCGGTTGGCAGAAAGAGCAGTTAAAAAAGATCGAAAAACTGACGCTAAAAGAGTTAAACGAGTTTATCGCCGCTCACCCAGAGATTTTGCGATTAAGTTTTTTTATCGTAACCCAAACGCGGCAAGCGGACTAATCCGCCTATAATGCCAAGCGGCGCTATCGAATTAGCCCTGCATATACCAATCGCTTGGCGCGATCTAAGGATCGCGTCGTCGCCTACGATCGGCGAAAACTCGTTGTGCGTCGCGCAAACGATCGAAGTTAAAAATAAACCAAACCTTTTTTTGGTTCGCGTCTATTCTCAAAATTGGCGTAAAGATTTAAGCGTCGTCTATTTTAACGCAAAGAGTTGGCAAAAAACCCAATTTGCGAACGGCAAAATCTTAAATCTTTACGGCAAGATCGTTATTGGTCATAACGGTTACGAGATGGTGCAGCCAATCGCGGTTAAATCTACGGGCGCTATCGAACCGATCTATAAAAATAAAGCGTATAGCGAGACCATCAAACAGACGCTTAACGAACAGAGTTTAATAGCCGAAGGATTACCCGCCGCGATTGCTAAAAAAATTATCGAACTGCACTTTCCAAAAACTATGCCAAGTCTAACAAACCGCGAAACGCTTAGAGCCTTAAAATACGCCGAGATTTTTTCGTTTATGAAACGGCTTAGAAATAAGCGATCGGCGTTAAGCGCAAAAATGGCGATCGTAGCCGATCCTACGCCGTTTATTAAAAGTTTGCCCTTTGCTCTTACGCAAGATCAATTAAGCGCGATTGAAGCGGCAAGAGCCGATTTAGCTAAAGAGATTCAGGCGCGAAGATTGATCGTAGGCGACGTTGGTTGCGGCAAGACGATGATTATGCTTGCGATTGCCTATATGGTAGGCAAAGCGCGATCGATTATTATGGCGCCTACAACATTGCTGGCAAACCAACTTTACGAAGAGGCAAAAAAGTATTTAGGCGATCTTTTAACGATCGGTTTTGTTACGCAAAAAGAGGATACCATTAGCGGCGAAAATCTCTTCGATACGCCAAAAGCCGATCTGATTATCGGTACGCAGGCTTTGCTATATCGCAAACCGCCTAGCGTCGCGTGTTTGATGATCGACGAACAGCATAGATTCGGCGCCAATCAACGCAAAACTCTAAGCGATCTTACGGCGGGAAGCGGCAAAAAACCGCATTTTTTTCAATTCTCCGCCACGCCTATTCCGCGCACGTTAGCTATGATACAAAGTTCGCTTTTAAGCATATCGGAAATCAAAACAAACCCGTTCAAAAAAAAGATAAAAACGGAGGTTATCGATCGCTCGTTTTTTGCGCGGCTATTAGCGCATATAAAAGAGCAGATCGCGCAAAATAATCAAACGTTAATCGTTTATCCGCTAATCGAAGCGAGCGAAACCAACGAATATCAGAGTTTGGAAGAGGCGCGGGGTTATTGGGAGAGTCGTTTTGATCGCGTTTATGTTACGCACGGTAAAGACAAAGAAAAAGAGTCCGCGCTCTTAGAGTTTAGGCAAAACGGCGCTATTTTGCTCGCTACGACGGTAATCGAAGTCGGCATTTCGCTTCCTAGATTAACGACGATCGTCGTCGCGGGTGCGGAACGCTTAGGGCTTGCCACGCTTCATCAACTACGCGGCAGAGTGGGAAGAATGGGGCAGGAGGCGTGGTGTTTTTTCTATACAAATTACCCGCAAAACCGTCGTTTAAGAGAGATAGCGCAAACAAACGACGGCTTTGAGGTCGCGGAGCTTGATCTAAAAAATCGCAATTCTGGCGATCTATTAGAAGGAATCGCGCAAAGCGGCGCAACGTTTAACTGGTTTGACATGGCAAACGATCGCAAGATTTTAGAAGAGGTAAAAACGGCGCTGGATTTATTAAAAAACCCGAAAACGTCGAAAAAATAAAGATTTTTATGGCGCAATCAACGCGATTTCGCTTCTACGTTCTGCCGATTTTGCCTTTGAACCATTTATAGGCGGGCATTTCGATATATTTATGGGTATAGTGCGAAACGATTAACGTGATCGTTAAAACAAATAAACCGCCTAAAATTTCAGGCGCATATCCTGTAAGATTTAACGATCTGATCAAAGGAGTTGTAAACCAAATAACAATCGAATGAAGCACATATACGGAGTAGCTAATATCGCCAAGCCAACTTTGCCATTTTGCGCAGAATAGTTTGCATTGGTTTTTCAGTAAAGCGGCAAATACAATTATTACGCAGACCAATATTTTTAGATAAACGTGGTTTAGTTGATGCATTGTTTTCTTAGGCGCGATCATATAAAACAAAATAAAAGCAAATAGAATATAAACCCCGTATTTTATAAACATTTTCGCGCGAGCGGAAAGAGAAACATCTTTATAATATAAGTATATCTGATAGCAAATAATACCTAAACCTATGCCAAGCAATCCTCTGCGCGTACCGTTATTTATAAGCCCAATATCTATGCCAAAGAAAAGACTGCTTTTGCCCCCGTATTCAAAAAATATAAGCGCTAAAACGATTAAAAAATTGATAAAGTAGACTCTGTATCTAAGAACGCCGTAAAATAGAGTTAAACCAACCCAAAACTCAACGCCTATGCTCCAGAAAACGGTGATAAATCCGTCTGATTTACCGAATAATCCTTGAAATAAGAACAGATTCATAAATAGATTATTATTAAAAGAAAACGCGCTATACGCATTAAGTAGCCACGTCGCTAATATCGCCGCTATTGAGGCAACAACCACAAGAGGATACAATCTGCCAAGTCGAATTAAAGCAAAACGCCCGACGCTCATTTTCTCTTCGATCTGTTTGCCGTAAGCGTAGCTCATTACAAAGCCTGAAAGAATAAAGAAAATATCTACAGAAAAAAAAGAGTTAGCAAAAAATATATCGGCTGTATATTTCCAACCATAATAATCTCCAACCCAATGATAATAAACAACGCATATAGCGGCAGCGCCTCTAATAAAATCTAACTCTCTAAAGCGTTTTGAAGGTTGTGAATGATCTAAAAGAGGGGTAGAAGCGCTTGCGTTCTTTGTATCGCAATCGCGTATTGGCGAGGATTGATCTGAAAGCGAGGGCGAAGCCGTAGATTGATTGTCGATTTGCTCGGAAGGTTGCGTTGGGTTCCGGGGGGGCCCCCCCCCCCCCCCCCCCCCGCGGGGGGGGGGGGG
>JAISRI010000032.1 GCA_031273735.1 Helicobacteraceae bacterium | reverse complement strand
AGGCGGGAATCCAAATACGACGGCTTTTGCGTCGTGAGTATTCAGGCTTACAAACAACCAAAGGCGATCGCTGTTCGTAGGTCTTTGGTTTGGATTCCCGCCTTCCTCCGCAATATACGGCTGGGGACAGTCTATTGCTCCGTCGCGGGAATGACTGTAAATGTAGGTTTTGTCGCGTTAAAGACGAGTTTAGAAATGCGTTGGTCTTGGTTTGGATTCCCGCCTTCCTTCGCGATCTAGTCTTGACCCTTTTCTTTTAACGCCCAACTTATAATCTCGATCGCGGTTTGTTTGCATAGCGATCGGGGCGGATTGTAGCCTAAAAAATTAAGCGCTTTTATCAGCGTTTGCGGCGCGTTTGATTTATCGATTGGTTTGGCTAGATTTTGTTTAGATAATTTTTGCCCGTCGTCTCCAAGCGCTAAAGGCAGATGCGCGTATTCGATCGATCGAAAGTTAAACAGCCGTTGCAAATAGATCTGACGAGGCGTAGAATCTAACAGATCGCGCCCTCTTACGATTTGCGTTACGCCGCTAAACCAATCGTCGATCGTTACGGCAAGATGATATGCGGGTTCGCCAAGCGCGTTAAAAAGCGCGAAATCCCCAACCTCTTTGCGCAAGTTTTGCTCGAAATATCCGCAAAGTTTATCGCTAAATCCGATCGGCAAGTCGCTAACTCTAAGACGTAAAGCGGCGCTTTTTTCGCCGTTTTTCGTAGGGCATTTTTGCGGGTGGATACCGCCGAAAGGCTCTAAATCCGATCGGCTGCAATAACAGGGATAAACCATATCGCCTAAGGAGGCGATCGCTTCGCGGTAAGTTTCGATTCGTTTGCTTTGATATACGATCTCGCCGTCCCAAAAAAGCGCGTAGGCTTCTAACTGCCGCAAGATTTCGCTATCAGCGCCTTTGATTGTTCTTGCTTTATCGATATCCTCTATCCGAACAAGCCATTTGCCGCCTTTTGATTTAGCGCTAATAAAACTTCCTAACGCGGCGATTAGCGATCCAAAGTGCAAAGCGCCGCTAGGAGTAGGCGCAAAGCGCCCGACAATCATTGCTTTAAGCTCTCCCGATTAGCGACGATAGAGCGCCAAAACGCGATTAGAATAAACGCCGCGCCGATCGCGCCCGTAACAATCTCGCTAACGTGCCAAAAAATCTTTACCAACATAATTATAGAAAGCGCAAAAATAGCGTAATAAGCGCCGTGTTCTAGATAGCGATATTCGGCTAAAGCTCCGCGCCGCACTAAATATAGAGTAAGCGATCGCACAAATAACGCGCCGACTCCAAGACCAAGCATAATAATAAAGATGTTTTCGCTCAACGCGAAAGCGCCTATAACGCCGTCGAGCGAAAAGCTCGCGTCTAAGGTTTCAAGATAGATAAAACCCATCGCGCCCGATCGAGCGCCGTTTGCGGAAAAAATAGCGTCTATTTTATGGATAATCTCATAGAGTAAAACGCCCGTAAAATATGCGATTCCGATCGCGTAATTTTCCGTAACTTTCAAAAGAATGATACCGACTAACGTCGAGACGATTAGTCCGATCGCGTCAATCTTTCCTACCGCTCTGACGATCGGATTATTTTCCCAAAACTCTATCCAAAAGATCTTGCGCGAAGGATCGAAATAAAACGATTGCGCCACCATTAAAAGAAACGCGCCGCCAAAGGCAAAAATTAAATCTTCGCCGCTCTCGAGTTCTTGCGCGTAGCGTTTCGGATCGTTAAAGGCAAAAACGAGCGTATCTAAAAACGACATTGCGCTAACCGCCCAAACCAAAATCACTGGGACGATAAAACGAACGCCAAAAACCGCAATCGGTATGCCCCACACGATAAAACGCCGCCGCCAAACAGGTTCCATCTGTCCTAAAACTTTCGCGTTAACGACCGCGTTATCAAATGATATAGAAACCTCTAAAAGCGTTAATAATAAGACGATATAAAGCCCGCTAAAACCCCAAAAAAACCACGAAACGACTAGCGAAATAAATAAGGCTAGATACGATCCCCAAAAGTGTTTAATCATTGAAAAATCCCTGCGCTTCGTCGAGTATTTTTTGGTAAACGTCGTCGAAATTATGCCCAAAAACTCTTGCTTCGCCGATCGTAGTTATAAAATTAGTATCGCCGATCCAGCGCGGAACAAGGTGCAAATGAATATGCTCCGCGATCCCCGCGCCGCCCGCTACGCCTAGATTCATTCCAAGATTGACCCCGCTCGCGCCAAAACGCGCCTTTAATAGCTTAACGCCCTTTTGCGCAAGCGCCGCGATACGCAACCAAATATCCCGATCTAGCTCTTCCAAAGCGTCGGTATGCTTATGAGGAATGATCATAAAATGACCGGGCGTATAGGGGTAGAGATTCATCACGATAAAACAAACTTCGTCGCGGTAAATAACGCGGTTTTGTTTGTCGTTTTGCGAATGCGCGGAAATATCGCAAAATACGCAACCTTGCGGTTTTGTCGTATGATAGTCGCTTCGCCACGGCGCGTAAAGATAGTCCATTTTGCTCTCTTAAAAACGTTTTATCGCGTTATTCATCTGTTTATAAAACCTTTCGCATATGATTTAATTATTATCGCCGCCGAAATTAAGCTCCATACCTATAAACTGAATAACGACTTGGCAGATATTGTTATCGCTATCGTAGCCAAAATAAACGGAATAACGACCATCGCCCCAACCGCTTGCGAATACGGGAATGTTTAAGTCGGTATTAGGGATTGCGAAATTAAACCAATCGCCGCCTTCTATTTGATATTTCGGATTGGCTTTATAATTTTTTTCAAACTCTGGCTTGGCAAAACCGAAATAAATATCCCAATCGGGATCGCCGCTTTCGCGCTCCAATTTTTCTATGTAGTCCAAAAAAGCGCCTCGCGTTTTTACATCGATAATAGTTCCAAGCCCCGCATCGACGTTAAATCCGAAACAAAAACCCTCTTCAAAGCTTTCCAAATCTTCGTTTCCGCATAGCGCCTCTACAAAATAGGCGACTTTATTATCGTTAAAGGCGACCTTGATCGCGGCGTAGCGATAATGGTCTTCTCCTACTTCCGCAACCGCCGCCGTTAATGGAAAAGTTCCGATCGGAACGCTCGTGAAATACGGCTGGTCGCAGTCATACAAAAAGAATGGATCGCAAGCGATAATTTTGCCTGTGGGAAAATTGACCGTTCCCATCTCTAGCCTATACATTTTCTTACCCGCGATTTCGCTTTGGGTAAAGTAGTCGTCCAATCGATCTTTGGGCTTCAACGCCGACTTGATCTCGTCGTATTTTTTCAGCCAATTTTCATCGGGGCGGTTTTGCATTTTTCAAGCTCCTCTGATTACAATCGTAGATATCCTTTAGCATTATATCGGTTTTTTCAATATCGCCGCCGTCGATATGAAAAATATACAACGCGGAATTGTCAGAATTATCGATAAATAAAACCTTTTCGTTTTCGTAGCCGATCGATAAACATTCGGCTAGTTCCGACAACGCGAAGTTTTTATCGCTCCACGATAGACCTTTCAGAGCGTTTGCGTAACCTTTAAGCTCTCTTATACGATAGTATTTAACCCCGTCGATATTGATTATTTCGCATAGTTCTTCAAGGCTGTAAAGACAAAAATCGCTTTTATCCTTAAATATAGAAATACGATCGCGAAACTTATCGCTTAAGAGATAATCCAAATAAGCGATCGGAATATCGATTTTTAACTTTTTTAACCGCGAAAGAAGCTGTTTGGGCGTTTTTTGTTTTTTGGGCGATCTTGCCGAATTATTGAAACCTTCCGAAGCGCTCGCTTTCCACAGCGTCGCGTCAAATTGGATTCGCCGCGCGCATTTGGGGCAGTAGATAAACATAAAGGTCATTTTTTTATCGCTCGCGTATCGCAAAAACTCGCGATCGCGTTTGCTTAACTCGTTCGCAGTAAACGTTTGTCCGCAATCCGCCGCGTATGGACAGGTTATCTCTTTCATTTTTGCCCCCTTTTATTATCGATCGTCGTTACTTGATTACGCAGGCGTTAGTTTTTAGAAAATAAATATCGCCTATTTGATCTTTTATACTTTTGCTTATTTTGATCTTTGTTTTATACTCTTTTTCGCCTATGCTAAAAATAAGCGCTTTAGATATTTTATTTATTCGATCGGTTATCTTTTTATAAACGTTATAATTTTGCAGTTCGGCGCATTTTACCTTTTTCGTCGCTTCCGCTACATTATTTGCGTTTATTTTGTAATAATATATCTCCTTTGGATATTCAAGCCGTATTCCCATTGCGTTTTCGGGATAGCCGACGGGATATTTTATATTCATTCCCGCCGCGTCTTCGGGCAAAAACTTGCCCGTATAGCCTATATTTGTGAAAAGCGTATTAGCGTAAAAAGCCAATATAAACGGACGCATTTCTATGTAAGGCTCCGTAAAATCGGGCGATTTATACCATTGTTTATCTCTTTTATCCATAAACTTTTCGCCGTATTCGCATATCGATAGATCGCCCGTGAAACCGCCGCAAACGTCAAATAGTTCGTAATCGGTTTTCATAATAATTCTTTTACCCGATATTAAGGTTTCGTAAAAAGCCTTATATTTGTCAAATAGGATTTTATGTTCCGTTTCTACATAGTTTTCCGCTACTCTTCTATCGGCGTAGATATGGCGATAATCGTCGAATATATCATTAAACTCGTTTGGAGAGATTAAAAACATATACGAGGGAAGCCAACTTTGCGCAAAAAACTTCATCGCCGCGTATTTAAGAACCGCTTAAAACGCCGCTAAAGGGTAAAGTTTGCGATCGATCGATAGCAAAAACGCGCTTTTGGTTAATAACGTCGTATTTCCAAATCGGCGCGTTTTTTTTGAAATCTTCCACGAAAAGATCGATTAGCTCTAAAGCGGCGCGGCGTTTTGGCGAAGCGATCGCGGCTATAAACGAGCTTTCGCCTATCAAAACGTCGCCGCGACTATGCGCCATAAATAAAAATGCCGCTCGATCATTAACTCTTTTTTGCCAGCTTTCAAACCATTTTATCAACAGCGGTTCGTAAATATCAAAACTAAGCGCGCCGATACTGTTTTCCGCCCTAACGCTCCCTACAAAACTAACGAACGCTCCAAGATTTCTATCTAAGTTATTAACGCGCCATTTTTCCAAAATAGCCGAAACGTTTAAGCCGCCTTCGTAGATCTCGCACATATTTTTACCCGCCGCAAACGGGCGGCAAAAGCGCGATCTTATCGCCGTTTTTTAGTTTTATATCGCGGCTTTTTACAATCTCGTCGTTGATCGCCACCGCACATTTATCCAACCAAAAAGCGATATGTTTATCTTCGGCTAAAAGCGGGGCTAATTCGTTCAGGTTTGATATATCTATCTCGATCGGCTCGGCGTTGATCGGGCCTAAAAACTCTACTTTTACCACGTTAGCGCTCGTTTTCTAGATTAAGATTCACGACAAGCCCGCCGCGAACGACGCTAAAAACGCTTGGCGGCTTTTTGGCGATCGCCTCTTGGAGTTGCGTCAAAGAATCTATTTCGTTCCCGTCGATTTGAACGATCACGTCGCCCGTTTCAAAACCGCTTTTAGCCGCAAGGCTTGTCGCGTCCATATCGACGACCGCCGCGCCAAGCAAATCGCCCGTCAAGCCCAATCTTTCGCGCCAAGCCGCAGTTAGCGTTTCAAGCGTCAAACCTTGATAATAAAACGTCCTAGCGACCGCGTTTCTGCCCGAAATCTCTAATCTGCCGACGCGCAAAAACGCCTCGCTAAGTTTTCTATCGCGCAAAAATAAGAACGCCAGCTCCCGATCGGCGACGATCGTCGATAAAAGCCGCTCAAAATCCGCGACGGAACCAAGCTCCACGTTATCCGCAAGCAAAATCAGATCGCCTCTTTTTAAGCCCGCGTTTTCTGCGGGAGAATGTCCCTCTACGGCGGTAATCAACACGCCTTCCTCGCGCCCAAAGTAGCTTTTCATTTCGGGCGTTAGATCGGCTACGGCTATGCCAAGCCACGCCTCTTTCGCGGCGCCCGATCGCTCGATTCTTTCGGCGATCGCTCTAACGCGATCGATTGGCAGAAAAAATCCGCCTTGCGTTTCCGTCTGTTTCGTTCCGCGCAAATAAGAGGCGACGCCAAGCAGTTCGCCTTTAGCGTTGATCACCGCGCCGCCAATAGCGCCGCCTCCGATCTCTAGATCGGTTTGAAACAGGCGATCGCTTTCAAATTGTTTGCCGATCGTCGAAATTACGCCCATCGACGCGACAGGCTCGATTCCTAGCGGATTGCCGATCGTAAAGATCAGATCGCCCGTTTGCGCCGCCGACGGATCGGCAAAAATCGGCTCTGGCAGATTATCGGCTATCACCCTAAGAACGGCTAGATCGGCTAACTGATCGACTCCCAACACCTTCGCGTCGAGCGCTTCGGGAAAATCGGGGACGATCGCTTTAAGCGTCGCGCGGTTTTGCGCGACTTTCGCGCTAGTAACGATCAGTCCTCTATTGGAAACGATCACGCCGCTTCCTAGCGATCGGCGCAGTTTTCGCGTCGTCAAGCCTAGTTGCGGATATTGAAAGTATGGCTTAAACCACGAATCTTCCGCAAAGGGCGTAGCAATCCCCGCTTGAGTATCCTCCGCGCTTTCCAAATAAACCACGTTTTTGGAGGCGGCGGCGATCATAGGCGCGAACGAGGCGAAAAGCTCGGTCGATTGAAGCTCTTCGTTCGCGCTTAAAGTCGCGGCGAACAAGGCTGACGCTACAAAAAGCCAAAAACGCATCTATTATTCCTTAGAAGCAGAAAAATCGGTTAAATCGCCTGAAAATTAAGCCGCGCGTCAAAACTTACTCGTTCGCGAACGGATTTTCAACGGCGATAATCTTCGCTTCCATCTTGCGCTTTAGGCGGCTATTAGCGTCGTTTAGAGCCTCTAAAGCGAGTTTATTGCGCTCGATTTTCAGACTGATCAGATAGATCTCGTTAGCGATATATATTTTCGGCGCGAAAATCGCGAGAGCGATCAACATCGCGGTAATCGTCGGCAAAACGTATGGATCGACGCCTTGCGGCGGCTTTTTTGGTTCGCCAAAATCGTCAAAACGCATAAAAAATCCTTTATCAACCTCTTATTTTATCAGATCGACTTTGCGCTTTTATGATAGCCTTTCGGTTTTATTTACGCTAAAGAGAAAAAATGAAAAAGTTATTGGCGTTTTTTGCCGCTTTTGGGATAGCTTGCGCCGCGCTCCCGCCCGAATGCGCGCAACAGGAACCAACGGGCGGGTGGAACAGCGGCGTAGGGTATGAATTGACGTATTTTAGGGGTTTTGAGTGTTTTTATAAGGGTAAGACGATGGAGCGCCTCTACGCGGATTACAAAAAAGGCAAGATTGGCATAGGCGACGCGCCTCTGCGAAAGTTATTGAAAAATAAGCTACCCGAAAATATGCCTCTAAGCTATCAGGGCGCCATTGCAAACGATAGGATAGAGATCGTTTATGAGCGCGGCGGCGATAATTTTATAACGATAGGGGCGCACCGCAACGCCTATTCGCAAGAATACTCGTTTTGGCAAACAGAAGAGGGCGCGCATTTCGCGCTTTTTAGTTGGCCGCTTCCGACAAATTGCAGGCGCTCTTTTACGGAGGGCGAAACAGACCATAGTTACTATCTTAGCTACTCTTGCTTTTATCCAAATCGGACGTTAGAGCAGGTCTATCAGGATTACAAAAGCGGCAAGCTCGGCAGAGTTTATCAAAGTTGGAAAGACGCTTGGAAAGAAAAACTAGAGGTTGGCAAAGATATAACTTACAACGTAAAAATCAGCGACGACGAATATTACAATACGCTCGAACTTTCGTATAAATGGAACGGCGCGGATCAATTTACGATTGAAATGGGCATAGAAACTACGTGGAGTTATAGCTTTAGACGTAAAGATAACGGCGTGGAAGTAGATTTTTGGGCGTGCCGCGATTGCTAAAAGGGGGTTTTCGGTACGACTTTAATCAAACGTTTAATTTGTAAAGCTAAGTAGCGCTAAGATTACGCCTCGACTTGGTTGGACAGGTGGCAGAGCGGTTGAACGCACGCGCTTGGAAGGCGCGCATAGGGTAATACCTATCGAGGGTTCGAATCCCTCCCTGTCCGCCACACCACAAGACGCTTTGTTGGTTTATTCCCCATATTAAGACCACAAATAGCGCCACAATACGAGGTTTTATATCCTAGCGCCACGAACCTTAAACTTCTCACAGCTATGGTTCTTTCACCTAAAATACGTTATCATTCGATATGGACAAAGAGAAAACCATTATTCAAGCCATTTATTACCTAGTTAAGGCAAAGGGTAGTCTTGACAAACGATCCGCTTTGAAGCTCCTGTTTTTTGCCGATCGCTACCATCTACGCAGGTATGGGCGCATGATCACAAAGGATACCTACTATGCAATGCGAAATGGGGCTGTTCCTTCTTTGGCTAAAGATTTGCTTAAAGCGGGTAACATCGAAATAGAGAAAGTCGTAACGGATTACCGTGATAAGTTCCTTATTCTTCTCCGCGAATATGATATAGAGGCTGTGGAGGAGGTTAAACCTGACGACCTAGATCATTTGTCTAAGTCTGATATTGAAGCCCTAGAGTTCTCGCTCAACAATTTTGGACGCTTTGATAGCGATCGGTTGTGGGAGCTGACCCACATATATCCAGAGTGGAAAAGATTTGAACGTAGATTTTTGGAAGACCGAAATGGTCGCGAAAAAATCTTAGTAGACGATTTCTTTGAAGATTCTCTTATAGAAGACGACCCATTTAATACAATACCTAAAGACATAGTTCAGATAAATAAAGAGTTCTATAACGGGTTCTTTTAGGTATGGATTTCCCATTTGATACTGCTACTGAAGCCATTCGTTGGACGTCTAATAGCCTATTTCTATTCAGAAACAGAACCTACAAAACAGAAGCTCCGCCACACTATCATATAGGGTTGCCGCCGTTAGACAATAATTATGTTTTGTTGGCTAAGCTTACATCTCAGAAGGATAAACTTAAAAGACGTTATGAGCCTAGTAAAGAAGCGTTATCTTGTCTTATTCCCCCTAAAGCTGGCGATCTTGGCGGGTTTGTAAAAAGCAACGATACGGTTATTGATTGTAATGATATAATATATCACAATAGGGCAGAGTTACCACAGTTAATAGTTGGAGAGATAAAAGCGATAGACGTTAACATTCCAAAGGATTTATTTATAGCTATAGCTAATGGTATTAAGCTAAGTCCTTTTCTTTCTATCAATATCCAAGAAGCCGTAGATTATGACGCTATATTTAACGCTACCTAGCCTTCCAGAATCTTATCCGCCTATAAAGCCCCTTACGGCGTTGTAGGACAACCTTGTTACCTTACGCTAGTCCGACCGATACCTCGTTTAGAGGGATCGCGGCAACGCTACTTTCAAATCGCCTTCAAATACCAAAGCGTTTCTCTCTGAAAATCTGAAGCGACAATATTTGGATAGCGTCGCCAACCTTCCGCGCTAGTTTTTTTTACCGATATTGCGACAGCGCTTCGCGCATTCGTTTTTTGTTGCCGCGATCGGCTCCGCTTTGCTCGCGCCTAGCTTGCCGTTTGCAAAACCTATGCGATCTAACGCGCACGCAATCGAACCTGTTCCGCGTTTGGCGCAAATGATCGGCACGTTGTTTTTTTTCGCCTCTTTTTTGAAGTGATTCATCGCGTTATGACTAAGATAATCTATTATCATCACCACGCAATCCGCGCACTCTGGCAACTTGCGATCGCAATCGCGCGCTTTTCTCATATCCCAATGGGTAATTTGCGAAACGCCCCGCGAATAGAGCGCCTCTTTGATCGCATCGACGCGATCGCCGCCTAAAACTAAAACCGACATTTCAAATCCTTTAATTCGATTGACTTACTTGACATTCTAGCTTAATCCAGTTGCTTTGTCAAGGCTCAATCTTTTTGAAATACTGATAATCAATATCCTGAAAATCGTAACATATTATCGCTTAAATTATGCGTAGCTCTTTGCGCCCAAACGTAATAAACCCCGTTTACAAGAGGTTTTCGAGGGCGCTGAGCAGAAACTTACTTTTACCGATTTGCATTTTCGTTTTCTGTAATTTCAAGCGTTAATTATGAAAAAGGCAAAAACGTAAAGGCGTTTCACGGGCTTATTGTTGGCGTATATGCTCGTTTGAAAACTGCGCGTATATCGCGCGGAAGGTTGTTTTTTTGAACAGCGTAGCGTAAAAGTGGTGGAGCTGAGGGGTATCGAACCCCTGTCCAAAAAAGCAAAACCTTAGGCGTCTACATGTTTAGTTCCCGTTGTATATCTTTGCCTTTGGAGAAACAACGGGGCAAACCCTTCCAAAGACGCAGGCTAATCTCGACGCGATAAAGCCAACGATCGCGCCAAAGCCGCTATTGGTTGAAGGCGTCTTAAGCCGCGCGGCGAAACTTAAGAACCTGTCCTTTACGCCGCTAAAGCGTAAGCGGGACGATAACTTGCGTTATTTGCGTTTAAATTTTGCGGGTAGTTTTACGGCTGTTCCCACGCCGACATGCAACCTAACATTGCGCTTTCCCGTCGAAGCCAAGTCAGCCCCACAAAAAAGAGGCGTTATTCTAGTCGCATTTTTTAAGTTTGTCAAGAGACGGCGCAAAAACCGCGCCTTGGAAAACTAAAAACGACGATAAAAAACGTTGCGCGAAAGCGCGGCGTTTGTTAGGAGAGCGTAAAGCCGCCGCGACGCAAAAACTAGGCTTTATCGCAAGAGGCGGCGGTTTAGCCGCGATCGTTGCCGCTCAAGACGGGCTTAAATTAGTCTGGCGTAAGGCTTGGCATTCTACAATGCGGCAAATAGAAAGGGCGCAGACTAGAATGGGCGATAATCTTCCAATAGATAAAGATTATAGTTGGTTTGATAGGCTTGTAGAGTGGGCTTATAAAAACAGAGTAAAAAAGGAACGTTTTCCAAGAGATATAAAAATAGCGCTTAGTCTAACGAGGCTTGATCTTTCTTTTAACGACCTATACGAACTACCTAAAGAAATTGGAAATCTAACAAACCTAGCAGAGCTTAATCTTATGGAAAACAAGCTGTCTGAACTACCTAAAGAGATCGGCAATTTAATAAATTTAACAAAGCTCGATCTTTCATTTAACAAGCTATCCGAACTACCTAAAGAGATCGGCAATTTAACAAACCTAACGGAGCTTAGTATTGAAGGCGGCAAGTTATCCGAATTGCCGCAAGAGATCAGAAATCTAACAAACCTAGCGTGGCTTGAAATTAGGGGCAACAACTTATCCAAACTGCCCAAAGAGATTGGAAATCTAATAAACCTAACGAATCTTATTGTTGCGGATAGCGCCATATCTGAATTGCCCAAAGAGATCGGAAATCTAATAAACCTAACGCGGCTTGAACTTAGGGATAACAATATATCCGAACTACCCAAAGAGATCGGTAATTTAATAAATCTAACAGATCTTGATCTTATGGGCAACAACTTATCCGAACTGCCCAAAGAGATCGGAAATCTAATAAACCTAACCCACCTTGATCTTATAGACAACAACCTATCCGAACCGCCCGAATGGATCGGTAATTTAACAAACCTAACGGAGCTTAGTATTGGATACGGCGCCCTATCAGAACTGCCCGAATGGATCGGCAATCTCACAAACCTAATGCGGCTTGATCTTTGGAGTAACAATTTATCCAAGCTGTCAGAACGGATCGGTAATTTAACAAATCTAACGTGGCTTTACGTTTCGTCTAATAAACTGTCCGAACTACCCAAAGAGATCGGAAATCTAACAAACCTAACGGAGCTTATTATTAGGGATAGCGCCCTATCTGAACTACCCAAAGAGATCGGAAATCTAACAAACCTAAAGGAGCTTGATCTTAGGGGCAATAACCTATTCAAACTACCCAAAGAGATCGGAAACCTAATAAACCTAACGCGGTTTGGTCTTTCGCTTAACAACCTGTCCAAAATCCCCAAAGAGATCGAAAATCTAACAAACCTAAAAGCGCTTAGTATTGGGGGTAGCGCTCTATCCGAACTACCCGAATGGATTGGTAACCTAACAAATCTAGCGGATATTTATCTTTCGTATAACAAGCTATCCAAAGAAGATATAGAGTTTCTGTGCGAGCGTCTGCCACAACGCAATATCTTGAATGATTTTGATGATGAAAGCTTCTAAACGCAAATAATAATCGCGCTAAAACCTCTTAAATTACCCGAATCAGCGGCGTTTGGGCGAGATTATTTTAAAGATTTTTGCGATCAAACGAGGCGAGATTAAGAAGCGTTAATTGGTTTTCTTAAAAAACTATACGGCGGGAGGGGCGCGGGAAGTAAAACGGGATTTTGGTTACCAGAGTGGATCGCCTCTAGCGCTTTGTTATTTGCCGTAATAATTTGCGAAAAGCGCAAAAAGTAACGATCGCCTTGTTTATATATTACCCCGCGATCGCCGTAATCGACAAGAGTTATTTGCGCGTTAAGCGGCGCGAGTATTTCCAACTCCTCGCCGACTCTAATCGTCCCCAACGCGCGAAGCGTTTCGCCGTTTTCGTCGATCATGGCTACGACCTGATGCGTTCCGTCGCTCTGGCTTGTTACTAGATTTTGATCGCCGTTTTTTTCATAGGGGCGCTTAAACAAAAAACCGTCGGAAAATCCGCGATTTTTTGTCGTGTTTAGTTCGGCTTCATATTTTGAAGGGTCAAAACAACCCCTTTCAATATCGTTTAACGCCGCTCTGTAGGCGCGGGTTACGCACGCGGCGTAATAGCCGCTTTTTGTGCGCCCTTCGATCTTTATGCTGTCGATCGCGCCGCTTTCTACAATCCTCTTAATATACGCGATTAGATTTAAATCTTTCGCGTTAAAAATATAGCTTCCCTCGTCGTTTTCTTCAACTTTCATTAACACTTTTGTTTCAGGGTTTTCGACGTAGATATTATACAAAAAGCGGCAGTCGTTCGCGCAACTCCCGCGATTTGCTACGCGCCCCGTTTGCAGGCTAGATATTAAACAGCGACCGCTATATGCAAAGCACATCGATCCATGCACAAATACTTCAAGCTCTATCTCTGGTATCGTCGCTTTGATCGCCTTTAGATCTTTTAGGCTCGCCTCTCTTGCGGCGATAATCCTTCTTACGCCTAGATCAAAATAGGCTTGCGCGTCGAGAACGTTTAACACGTTTGCTTGCGTGGATAGATGAATCGGGATATTTGGCGCGATTTTTTTAACCAATCTGACGGTTCCAACGCTGGAAACGATGAATGCGTCGGGATTAAGATCGCGCATTTGCGCGATATGATTTTCAAAGAGTTTGATCTGCGTGTTAAACGGAAATCCGTTCGCGGCGACATAGACCTTTTTACCAAGCGAATGCGCGTATTTTATCCCCTCGTCAAACTCCTGAATAGAAAACTCTTTGGAGCTTCGCGTGCGCAAAGAAAAATGGCTAACGCCGCAGTAGAGCGCGTCGGCTCCAAAGGCGATCGCGATCTTCAGTTTAAGCGGATCGCCCGCAGGAGATAATAACTCCATATTTTGCCGCATATTACAAACAGACCGCGTCGATTAAAATCCGCTTTTTATCAAACAAAAGTGCGCATCTATCATAAGAAAAATTAGTATAAACGTAAACTTTATCTCCCCGTTTTGTTTTGATCGATTCGCCTTTGTCGTCGCGAAAATAAAAATATCCCGAATGTTGCATATATGGAAGTCCGAAAACTTTTATCGCCTCTTCGATCGTAGTTTTGCCAAAATTAAGCGCTTTGAACTTCTTGTTAAAATCCTCTTGCTTAAACGATCTATCGACAAAGTTGCGATAGATTACGCTTAGTTTCCAACCGCCAAATAGATTAGGGCTAAAACGAAAAACGTAGCCTTGCGTTTCGGCGTTTATTTTTCCGTCCGATCGCCTATCTATTTCGCCTAGGTAATAAACCAAAACGCGATTTGGTTCTTTCCATATAGCTTCGCCCTCTTCGTCGGCGATTCCTAACGCGGTTTTTACCTCTTCGATCGTAGCTTTTTGAAACTTAAAACCGTCGATCGCC
The DNA here is from genome assembly GCA_031273735.1 of Helicobacteraceae bacterium. Classification (GTDB taxonomy): domain Bacteria; phylum Campylobacterota; class Campylobacteria; order Campylobacterales; family SZUA-545; genus JAIRNH01. The sequence goes on along the minus strand of JAISRI010000032.1, from coordinate 4,840 downwards.
TTTTCAAATCTATCGATCGTTTCTCTCTTTTCCAGATTGATATTCTGCATAGCGAATAAAGGCGAAACGCATATTATCATTATCGCGATCGCTGCGAACGCGCGTTTTATTTCTTTCCCCCAAAAGCGGCGATCAGCGCCTCTATATCCTCTTCGTCTACGACGTCTTCCGTCGCGTCCCCCGCGATATGAACCGCCGAACTTACGCGCTTATCGTCCGCTATATTTGTGTCGAAAAGCGAATTCATATAACGCGAAAGGGCGCGCATAACGTTGATCACGCGCTCGATCTTTTGGCGGTGAATATCTTGAAACTGCATAACGTCCATAGCCGCCATCGATTGATCGCCGATCTTTTGCGCGATTTCTTTAAGTCGATCGCCATACGAGCGAAGCTCTTTTGCGCGATCGACGCGTTCGGCGAAGGCTTTGATCTGCGGAAAACGCGCTTTTAGCTTTTCAAAGGTCGCTTCAAAGTCGGACAATCCGCTTAAAAGTTTGCTTGCCAAGCCGTCCGCTTCGGAAGCGACCGCGCCAACCGCGTCTAAAATGTCAAAAATCTGCGTCGATTTTTCCTCGCCCTCTCGCGCCACGTCGTCTAACTGATGCACGACGCGGTGTTCCGCCGACGGCGGCGGAGGCCAGGGTGCGTTTGCTTTTGGGCGGTAGTTGTTTTGATCAAATTGTTCCGCGCTTTGCGTTTCGGACGCGGCTAAATCCTCGTTCATAAGAGCGTCAAGTTCTTCTTGCGTCATTTTGGTTTCCTTAGTAAAACGTCGCTTTTAGTTATAATCCTAGCCAATCGACAATTAAAGAGCATTCAAATGAAACTCGATCTACACAATCATACCTCGCGTTGCAATCACGCGCAAGGATCTATGGAAGATTACGTTTTGGAAGCGATCAAAGAGGGCGTGGAGGTTTTTGGCTTTAGCGACCACGCGCCGCTAAGGTTTGATCAGGGCTACCGAATGAGCGAAAACGAAATGGACTCTTACGAAAACGAGTTTTTCGCGTTGAAAGAAAAGTATGCCGATCGGATCGCGTTAAGGCTCGGCTACGAGGCGGATTACCTGCCTACAAAGACGATCGAAAGCGTTTTTTCGCGCAAAGTCGATTTTTTGATAGGTTCCGTGCATTTTTTGGGCGAATGGGGTTTTGACAATCCCGAAAGCGTTTTTACGGGCTTCGATAGCGACGAGTTTGATAGGCGCGGGTTGGAGAACGTCTGGCGGGCGTATTTTGCCGCGATGGCGGATATGGCAAAAAGCGGGCGGTTTAATATCGTAGGGCATTTTGATCTTATCAAATTGCCCGGTCGTTACAAAGGCAAAAAGCCCGACGAAGCCGTAATCGCCGCGCTAGAGGCGATCAAAGAGGCAAATATGGCGATCGAGTTCAACGCTTCTGGTTGGCGAAAAAGCATAGGCGAGCAATATCCGTCGATCGAAATCTTAAAAATAGCTTACGAGCTAAAAATACCGCTCACCTTTGGAAGCGATTCCCATTCGCCTTTGCACGTGGCGAAGGAGCTAGATAGAGCCTACGATCTAGCGCGATCAATAGGTTACAAAGAGGCGGCGCTTTTTGAGGACAAAAAAATGCGTATGGTTAAAATATAAGCGCCAAATCCAATCTATATTGGGTTATGATTGCGCCTTTAATTCAATAAAAGGAGAAGCCCAAATGAGCTTTACCGTCAAGGCAGAGGATTTTGCCAAGTTTCAAAAAGTCGTCAAAGACAACAAGATCGAGTTTGTCGATTTCCGTTTCACAGACATCAAGGGCGTGTGGCACCACGTGTCGTTTACGATCAAGTCTGTGGGCGAAGAGGTTTTCAAAAACGGTCTTCCGTTCGACGGCAGCTCGATCCCAAATTGGCAACCGATCAACCGATCGGATATGTTGCTAGTCCCAGACGCTGGCACGGTTTTTGTCGATCCGTTCACGGCGGATCCAACTGCGGTCGTTATCTGCGATATTTGGGATATTTACAAAAACCAGCCTTATGAACACGATCCGCGTTCTATTGCTAAAAAGGCGCTTGAATACCTTAAATCGACGGGTATCGGCGACGCGGCTTATTTCGGTCCCGAAAACGAGTTTTTTGTTTTCGACAAAATCTTAATCCGCGACGACGCCAACTGTCAGTATTACGAGATCGATAGCGAAGAGGGCAATTGGAACGGCGGCGTAGATTTTGAAGATCGCCCCAACACGGGACACCGCCCTGCGGTAAAAGGCGGCTACTTCCCCGTTCAGCCCGTCGATAGTATGGTCGATCTACGCGCCGAAATGGTTAAAACGCTTGAAAGCGTAGGCTTGGATATCAATATCAACCACCACGAGGTTGCCGTAGCGCAAGGCGAAATCGGCGTGAAATTCGCTTCGATCGTAGAGGCGGCGGACAACGTTCAGAAGCTAAAATACGTCGTCAAAAACGTAGCCCACCTAAACGGCAAAACGGCTACTTTTATGCCCAAACCGCTTTGTGGCGACAACGGAAGCGGTATGCACTGCCACCAATCGATCTGGAAAGGCGACAAAAACGCTTTCGCTGGCGACAAGTATCAGGGCTTAAGCGACGTAGCGCTTAACTATATCGGCGGCGTTTTGAAACACGCGCAGTCGATCGCCGCTTTTACCAACGCTTCTACAAACAGCTATAAACGTCTAATTCCGGGCTTTGAAGCGCCTAGCATTTTGACCTATTCGGCGCAGAACAGATCGGCTTCCTGCCGTATTCCTTACGTTAGCGGCGCAAGCGCGAAACGCGCGGAGTTTCGTTTTCCCGATAGTTCGGCAAACCCATATCTCGCCTTTACCGCTCAACTTTTGGCGGGTATCGACGGGATCAAAAACAAACTTAACCCTGGCGAACCTATGGAGATGGATTTGTTCGAGCTTTCTTTGGACGAGATCCGCGAAAAAGGTATCCAACAGATGCCGCACACGTTACGCGAAGCGATCGAATGTATGCTTGCCGATCGCAACTACCTTAAAGAGGGCGGCGTTATGAGCGAAGCGTTTATCCAAAACTATCAACACTACAAGTTTCAGTCTGAAATCTGGCCTTGGGAAGTCAGACCGCACCCATACGAGTTCAAAACTACCTATTCGTGCTGACAAAGTTCCGTCGCGCATAACGCGCGGCGGATACGGAAGCGCAAGTCGCGCAATCTAATTTTACGGCGCTCGCGGAGGTTCAAAAGGGCGTTTGAAAATATTTCTAGCGTTAGCGATGGAGGATCGGTTTGGCGGATAGTTTGCGGTTGGCAGCGTGTCTTACTTGCGCAAAAGAGATCGACAAGTTTGCGAAAGTCTGCCCAAATTGCGGCAGAGAAAATCCTACGCGCGAGTATTCAAGCGGTTGCGATTTTGGCGGCGGCGGCTGCGGTTGCTTGGTAGCGATCATAGTTTCGATTTGGGCGATAATAGAGGCGATCTTTGGCGATCCCGAATATGTGCAAAGAGAGAGCAAATGGCTTGAATCCTATTACGGCTACAGCTTGGCTAAATGCGAAGCTAAAGAGATAAAAGACGAGTATTTTGTCAGATGTTATTCGGAGAACAATCAATCAAACGCAGGTATTTACGCAATTAGAGACAAGAGCGACGGAGGCAGAGTACTCGCCGTAAACGATTCGGCAAAGCAAAAAAGAACAAATCTTAAAGAGTATAACGGCTCGATTTCTATCAACGAGATAGAAGCGGCGTTTGACTAACAAAACGCTTTATTAAACAGATCGTTGCGCTTCTTTATAACTTCAAAAGTAAAAAATAAAAGTTACGGACAGGGCGTTTATAGCTTTGGTTTTAACGGCGGCTTTTGCGTTCGCCGATAGCGCGTATGATCGCGGCGTAGCGGCTTATAATATCGTTATTATGGCGCGATTTTTGCTTTGGCTTGGTAAATTAAAGGCGAAAGTTGAACGAAACATACCTATCGCTTTTGTTAATCGCGCTAAGTTTGGCGCTGATCGCAATGTTTATCGCCGTCCTTTGGCAGTTAAGGTCGCGTTTTGGCGCGGAGCGTAGAGCGCTAGAGGAGTACTCCCCCGCGCCTATAAAGCAAGAACCAAAAACGGTAAAAAGCTCGCGCAAAAGAGGAACGATCGTCATCGCTAGGGCGCGTTACGAGTTTGATTACAACGTCGCAGACGAAGAGAGCGTGAAGAAACTGCTGGATCTGATTAAAAGCTCGCTGGCGCTTCTTAAAGAGAGTAAATACCCCGATATTATCGCCTCCCGCGCTAGAGAGTGCGAAGCGCTGATCAAAAGGCTAAAAGAGCATACAAATCTACGCGGCGCGGCGATCGCCGAGATTGTCGAACGCTTCAGGCGCTACGCGTCAAATATCGCCGACTTAGCCCGTTCTTGATCGGGTATTTGCGAAAAAATAGCGGTTACGTTATAATAAGCTTCGTTTAAGACCCAAAAAGGAGGTTCTATGAGAGTTGCGTTGTTGTGCATATTGCTGACGTCGCTTGCGTTTGCAGACGCAAAGACGTTGTTTGTCAATTGTAAAACGTGTCATGGAAAATACGCGGAAAAACCAAAAGGCACAAAAACCGCGCCCGCAAATCTCACAGAGGATCAGATTGTATATGCCTTAACAAAATATAGGGATAGCTTTCAAACCGCTTCGGGCAACTCTAAAATTATGGCGACAAACGTTCGACGTTTTACCGATCAAGATATAGTCGAGATAGCGGCTTATATTAAACAGGTGCAAGCCGAGCGCCAAGCGGAGATTGAAGCGCTGGCGGCGGAACAAATGAAAGCGCTCGAATAGCTTTGGAAGTTTTATCGAATTTTTGGGCGCGCAAAACGCCAAACTA
>JAISRI010000115.1 GCA_031273735.1 Helicobacteraceae bacterium | reverse complement strand
CGTTATGAAAACGGCGCGAATCTTTATTTGCGTCTTTTTGCTTGCCGCGTTCGCTTGTGCGGCGGAGTTTACCGATATGGCGGGCAATAAGGTTTCTTTGCCAAAACCGCCCTCGAAGGTCTATGCGCCCGCGCCTTACGGATCGTATATTCTATACGCGATGGCGCCTGAATTGATGGCTGGGCTTGTCTTTGCGCCAAAGGAGAGCGACAGAGCGTTTTTGAAACCGATTATGTTTGAGTTGCCCGTCGTGGGTTCGATTAGCGGCGAGGGTCCCAACACAAACTTGGAGGCTTTAATCGCCCAAAAACCCGATCTGATCTTGATGTGGTCTATGTCGATCAGACTTGGCGCGTATGCAATCGACGATCGTATTTTAAAGATGAAAATCCCGATCGCATACGCGGTTGCAAACGGCTTTGAGGATTATCCAAAAGTCTTTCGCTTTCTAGGAACCCTGCTCGACCGCGCCGAGCGCGGCGAAAAGTTTGCGACGCACTTTGAAAATACGATTAAAAACGTCAAAGCCGCCGTCGCCAAAGCGCCGAAAAAGCCGAAGGTTTATTACGCCGAAGGCTTTGACGGACTTTCTACCGAATGCGACGATTCGATTCACGTCGAGATACTTAAGATTCTCGGCGACGTTAATGTTCATCGCTGTTCCACGACAAGCCATAGAGGTTTTGAAAAAGTAACGATGGAGCAGATACTTATCTACAATCCTGAAACGATTATCGCGCAGGAAAAGGAGTTTGTCGATAAGGTCTTTGACGATCCGAAGTGGAAGACGATCGCCGCCGTTAAAAACAAACGGGTCTATCTGATTCCGCGCGTTCCATTTAACTGGTTCGATCGCCCGCCTTCGTTTATGAGGCTTTTGGGGCTTCAATGGCTTGCCAATATCCTCTACCCCAAAGAGTATCCGATAGACCTTGGCGCTACGACAAAGGCGTTTTATTCGGACTATTTGGGCGTAGAGCTTAACGACGCGCTTTTAAGCGAAGTCTTAACGCAACAATCATTAAGGAGAACAAAATGAAAAAAATCTGTATTGCGGTTTTACTTTCGATCGCGGCTTTTGCCGAAGAAGCGGAAGTATTGGACTCGATCGACGTTATCGATCAACGTCGCGAGGATTTGCGGCTGGAGAGCTTAAGCAATCCATATAAATTAAACCCAAGCCAGATCGCAGGCGCGGAAGTTTTTACCGCCGAAGATATTAAAAACCTCGCGCCAAAAGATCTTTTTGATCTGCTAGAAAAGGCGACGGGCGTAGACGTAACCTATCAAGGGCGACGAAATCCGTTTTTTGTAAACGTTCGCGGCGGAGGCAGCTTGGTTTATATTTTAGACGGCGCGATTTTGCCGCCCTATTTCAACAAGATCTTGCAGAAAATCCCCGTATCGTTTATCGAGGAGTTGCAGGTCGTTCGCGGAGCGAGCGCAATCAATTTAGCTCCGTTAATTAGCGCAAGCTCTATGAGCGGCGGCGCGTCGGGACAGCCGCAGGTAGGATCGATAGGAGGCGTCGCCGTCGGCTACGTCATTATTCGCACCAAACGTCCCGACAAAACGCAAACGGTCGTTAGGGCGGCGGGCGAATCGTATAAACGCGGCGGCGATCTGGCGCATAACGAAAGCCTCTACACGGGAACGCCGTTCGAGATCGCGCAAGGCGTTAGCGGCTATGCGGCGGCGGCGATTAGCGGGTATAACCGCCCAAGCAAAGAGAGCTGGTTTGACGGACAAAGCGGCTGGTCTGAAATGGCGACGATCGGCGTTTCGGGCGAAAAGTTTGAGGCGCATCTGCTTGCCTACAACGACGAAGGTTACTTTGAAATGCAACGCGGCAAAGAGCTAAACGGAAATCTAGCTACGGCAAAATGGTATATAGATCCGTTAAAGCTACAGCTATTTAATTTGGATTCTAAAATCAAGTGGAACGCCGATCAAGTTACGCTGATCGACATATTTACTACGCGATACAATCAAACCGAGTGGGTAGGAGGAGGACGCACCTTTGCCAACCCTTATCCCAACATTGCCCCGCAACATTCGTTGATCGTTCAAAACGGGTATAGCTTAAGACATAACGCGCGTTTTAGTAGCGACACGAGCTTAAACGTCGGCTATCAAGAAACAAAAGCGACGGGCAAGGATTATGAAAACTATCGCTCAAAAGTGGCGGGTTGGTCGATTGGCGTAGAGCAAAAACTCTTTGACGACGCGCTATCGCTCGATCTAGGCTATCGAGAGGATACAAAAACCGTCATATACGACAAAAACGCGACCGATATGCGAATGGAAGATAAAAAATTGCCTTCGGCTAAGATTTTTGCGTTTGGAGTCGATTACCGCGTAAATACGATCGTCGAAATTGGCGGTAGATATTTTCACTCCGATCAGGGGTTAAACGGCGATCTAGATATTAAATCAAAACCAAGCGCTCCCGAATTAAGCGGAGAAAAACAGGCGCGCTACGAAACCAGCGTATCGATTACGCCGCTTAAAGAGATCAACGCGCATATTACATACTACGCGATCGACGCAAAAAATGAAAAAAGCGTCGCAAGCGGCGCGGGCGCAACCTATGCGTGCGGCGGCGATCTCTGTTACTATTTTACGGAAAGCGACTCCAAGCGAAACGGAATCGAAACGATCTTAAACGGCGCGGCTTTGTTGGGCGATGGATCGTTGGATTACAAACTTAGCTGGACGCATACGCTTCAAGACAAAAACGACGCGGGCGATAGCAGACTTGGCGTTAGCCGCCCGCGCAATCTTTTTACGGCGGCGATCGGCTACGGCATAGGCGATTGGAAGCTCAACGCTTCGCTAAAACGTCAAAGCGGCTGGAAAGAATCGACCTCTAGTCCGGGAACGGCATACGATCTCGAACTTGGCGAGTTTACAAGAATGGACGCAAACGTTCGACGATCGTTCAAATTTGGAGAAAACGAAGGGGACGTTACCCTATTTGGACGCAATATAGGCGATAAAATGTATGCCACAAGAGCCGTCGTGGGACAAGGCTACTACTTCGATCGCGGGCGCGTCGTAGGCGTTGAAGTCGCGCTGAAATACTAGGAACGGCGATGGGCGGCTTAAAATGGGGGATATTTTGTTTTTTCGAGCGCGATAAAATATCGACGCTTGAAGCCTACGCGCGGCAAATGAACGTCGTCAAACTTGCCGATCGTCTGGAGTTTGATTGCGCGTGGTTTGCCGAACACCACTTTAACGATTTTAGCGTTTGCCCTAGCCCGTCGCTTTTGCTCTCATACGCGATCGCGATAACCAAGCGCATTAGGCTAGGTTGCGCGGGCTTTCTCGCGCCGTTTTACGATCCGATTCGACTTGCCGAAGAGATCGCCACGCTAGATAATCTAAGCGGCGGCAGGATCGAGATAGGTTTTGCCAAAGGCGCGTTCGCGCCCGATTCAAAGGCGTTCAAAGTAGCTCACGAGCGATTACGATCGAGAATGTTCGAGGTCGTCCCCGCAGTGGAACTTCTACTGCGGAACGTTCAGCCCGTTAGTTACAAAAGCGAAAATATAGCCTTTGACGAGGTGGATATAGAGCCGAAACCGCTTCAAAAAGAACCGCCGATCTCTCTTGCGACGTTTGCAAGCGACGAAACGATTCGTTTTGCCGCAGAACGCGGCTACGGCTTGCTACTACATATCAGCTTTGATTCGGCTCAAATACATAGGGTCGTCGATCTCTATAAAAGCGTCGGAGGAGTAAAGCCGAAGATCGCGGTAACGAGAGCGTTATATATCGGCGATAATCAAGCTGAATGCGAAGAAAAAGCAAGGGAGGCGGCGAAGCGAACGATGCGAATGATGATGAAACGGCAGGCGTATAACAAAAAACCCGAATCGCTAAACGATCCTAGATTTAGCGAGCTAAGAAACGAACGACAGAGATTTTTTAGCGGCGAAACTCTTCTGCCAAATAGTATCGTAGGAACGCCGAAACGTTGCCTAGCCAAAGCGCGGGAGCTTAAAGAAACGCTGGGCGACGCGTCGATTCTACTAAAGCCGCTCGCCGAAAATTACGACGAAGCCGAAACGATGATTAGCAGATTTCATAGAGAGGTAATAGCAAAACTATGAGCGCGAAAAACGCGCTCTTTCCGATTACGGCGGCGGTCGTTTTAGCCGTTTCGATCGTGGTTGCATTGACGATCGGGCAATACGAAATAACCTTAAGCGATCTATACGATCTAATCGGGGGCGAAGCCAAAGATTCCGAACGCGCCTACGCGGTTAAAATCGTGTTGGAGCAAATACGACTGCCTCGCGTATTGTGCGCGGCGGCGATCGGCGCGGCGTTGGCGGTAAGCGGAGCGCTGTTTCAGGGGATATTCGTCAACCCGCTTGTTTCGCCCGGCATATTAGGATCGTTAAACGGCGCGGGTTTTGGCGCGGCGTTAGCTATGGTTTTGGGCTTTTCGTTATTTGGCGTTCAGTTATTCGCCTTCGCGTTTAGCCTTACTGCCGTGATATTCGCCATATTTATCGCCAAAATATACGGAAGCGGCGAAAAGGTCTTAACGCTAATACTAGGCGGCGTTATTAGCTCCGCGCTTTTTGCGGCGCTTCTTTCGCTGATGAAATATGTCGCCGATCCTTACGACGCGCTTCCATCGATCGTATATTGGCTAATGGGATCGATGAGTTTTGCGACGAGCGATCATCTTATTTTCATAACGCCGATTATAGCGACCGCGATTTTTATCTCGCTTCTTTTTAGCAAACGTCTCGATCTGATGACGCTAGGCGAAGAGGACGCAAAAACGCTAGGCTTGAACGTCCATTTAACGCGCCTCGCGATCATCGCGCTTGGAGCGGCGCTTGCGGCGTTAAGCGTGATGATCTGCGGCGTAATCGGTTGGGTTGGGCTTGTCGCGCCGCATATAGCGCGTTTTATTTGCGGGGCGAATCACTTCGCGCTGATTTTGGCTTCCGCGTTGATCGGCGCACTCTTTTTGCTCTATACGGACACGCTCTCCCGATCGCTTTTTACGGCGGAAGTTCCTCTTGGAATACTGATCTCTTTTGTAGGGATACCCGTCTTTATTTTCGCGCTCTCGCATGCTAAAAGACGCGCCAATGCTTAAAACGGAAAAACTCTGCGCCTCTTACGGCTCCAAGACAATTTTGCGCGATATATCGTTTTTAGTAGAGCGCGAAGAGATCGTTTCTATTTTGGGCGCAAACGGAAGCGGCAAAAGTACTCTATTAAAGGCGCTATGCGGGATTTTGCCATATCGCGGAGAGGCGCAAGTCGATTCGCTAGATATTAAAAAGCTAAGCGCCAAGCAGAAGGCGAGCGCTTTTTCTTACGTCGCGCAAAGCGTCTTTATGCCGTTTTCGTTTTCGGTTTTCGACGTCGCGTTAATGGGCAGGTTTAGCCAATCTCCGTTTGGTTTCGACTACTCCAAAGCCGACAAGCAAGCGGCGTTAAACGCGCTAGAGATCGTCGGCGCGATCGGATTGAAAGATCGAATGTTTAACGCGCTAAGCGGCGGCGAACGCCAGCTTACGATCATAGCGCGCGCGTTGGCGCAAGAAGCGAAAATTATCCTCTTAGACGAACCCGTAACGGGGCTTGATCTTGGCGCGACGTTGCGGCTTTTGACGCTGTTGCAAGAGTTGCGATCGCAAGGTAAAACGATCCTGCAAACGACCCACCACCCAGATCACGCCTTGCGAATTAGCGATCGCGTTTTATGGATTGACAAGGGAAGCGCGATCGCCTTTGGAAAAAGCGTCGACATAATAACCGCCGATCGGATAAAGACGATATACGGCGTTAAAAGCGAAATCTTTGCTCATAAAAGCGGACATAGCTTTGTCGTCCCTATCGCCTTTGCCTAACCTGCCGCGCAACGCTATCGACGAGGTTAAAAGCGCTCTTAATTTTTTTGGCGCGACGATTAAAAAATGAGCGACTTGTTTTATAATAGCCGTTATATTATTATAGAATAACGATCTTGTTTTCGGCGCGGCGACAGAAGCGGGCGTTTTAGCGACGACGACGCTAAGGCTCACTGAAACTCAAAATCGTTATTTAAGGATAATCTTCCTATTATTGCGGAATAACTTTGTGGAGCGATAATGAAAATTGTTTTTCTAATATGCGCGATCGCCGTTTTTGGTTTTGGCGGCGATTTGGACGCGGTTCTAAACGAGGCAAACGCAAACGTTGCGAACGAAGCGGCGATCCAAAGCAAGATCGACGCGCTCGACGACGAAAGCAAGGCGTTTTTCAACGAATACCGCCTGCTTGCGCGTCAGATAGAGATGCAAGAGCGTTATAACGCGGAGCTAGAGAGGCTTGTCGCGGCGCAGAACGCCGAAACCGAAAGCCTAAAAAAGCAGATAGCGACGGTGGAAGAGACGATGCGAAGCATACTACCGCTGATAACCAAAATGATCGACGGCTTTGAAAACTTTGTCTCCTACGATCTGCCCTTTTTACCAACCGAACGCGCCGATCGCGTCGAAAGGCTGAAAAATATGGCAAACCGCGCCGATACGTCGGTCGCCGAGAAATACCGCGTCGTTTTGGAAGCCTACGCAATCGAAAGCGAATACGCGAGGACGATCGAAGCCTACGCGGGCGAATTGGAAGACGGCAGATCGGCGGATTTCTTACGGCTTGGGCGAATCGGGCTTTACTATCTAACCCGCGATCATAACGAAGCGGGGCGATACGATATGGATAAAAAAGCCTATCTGCCGTTAGATTCAAGCGATAAAGAGGCTCTGATCGACGCTATTAAAATCGCCAAAAAAGAGAAGGTTGCGGATCTGATCGCCCTGCCTCTTAGCGCGCCAAAGGCTAAACGATGAAGCGGGTTATTTTTACGCTATTTCTTGGCGCGAGCGTAGCGCTGGGCGATAATATGGACGATCTGCTCGATAAGATAAAAAACGGAGGACAACAGGAAAAAGCCGCCGAGCTTGCGCGGGCTAACAAGTTTTTAAGCGAGCGCAACAATGCCTCCGCGCTTCTTAAAAACGCCAAAACGCAATACGAAAAATCTCAAGCGCGAGGACGCGAGTTAGCTAGTAAGATCGACGCTAACGAAAAGCTAAACGACAATCTTAAAGACGAGCTAAAAAACAGAAGCGGCAATCTTAACGAGCTTTTCGGCGTCTTTAAGCAAAACGCGGGCGAGTTCAAAGCGGAGACGGACGACTCTATCACGTCGGCGCAAAAGCCCGAACGCCAAAACGAGATCGCCGCGCTTGCCGATATGCGCGAGCTACCTAGCGCGGACGATTTGGAGCGGTTTTGGGCTTTGCGTTTAGAGGAGACGATCTTAAGCGGCAGAATCGAACGCTTCGATACGACCGTCGTCGGTCTAAACGGCGAAAAGGAAAACCGAACGATCGTCAGGCTCGGCGCGTTTGGCGCGATCGCTAACGGAGAGTATCTCGTCTGGAAAAACGGCGCGGTTTTGGCAAGCAAAGGTCAGCCAAGCACCGGCATCCAAAAACGGGCGCGATCGTTTGAAACCGCCGTTAGCGCTCAAAGCGTCGCTATCGATCCCACTCGCGGATCCTTGCTCGATCTATTCGCGTTGCGACCCGGCTTTTGGGAGCGAATGACGCAGGGCGGCGCGATTGGCTATCTGATTTTGACGCTGGGCGCGTTTGGTTTGTGCCTTGGCGCGTGGCGTATAGCGAAACTCCAACTGATCGACGGATCGCTAAAACGCCAGATCGTCAATATAAAGTCGCCGCGAAAGGACAATCCGCTGGGGCGTATCCTGCTCGAATCCAAAAACGCCGAGACCGCGCTAGATACGGAGCTTAACGCGCTTGAAAAGGGGCAAGGGGCGATCAAGTTGCTCGCCGCCGCCGCGCCGCTTTTGGGACTGCTTGGCACCGTTGTCGGTATGATCGGCGCGTTTCAGACGATCACGCTATTTGGCGCGGGCGATCCAAAACTGATGGCAAGCAGTATATCGCTTGCGCTCGTTACCACTATGCAAGGGCTGATCGTCGCCGTGCCGCTCCTGTTTTTGCACGGCTTTTTACGCTATAGAAGCCAAACGATCGGCGATCGGCTAGAAAGCGCCTGCGTATGAACGCGATTATCCGTTTTCTCGAGCAGGGCGGATTGGCGATGTGGTTGCTCGCCGTTCTCTCTTTAACGCTTTGGGCGCTCGCCTTTTGGCGCATATTTTTCAAAGCGAAAATTATGCCGCTTTTGAAAACGGTCGTGGTCGTCGCGCCTCTTTTAGGGCTTTTTGGAACGGTGATGGGAATGATCGAGGTATTTGAAGCGATCGCGCATTACGGCTCTAGCGAACCTAGGATCTTCGCCTCAGGGATTGCGCGCGCCACCTTTCCAACGATGGCGGGGCTTACGATCGGACTCATTGGACTGTTTATCTCCACAAAGTTTATCTACTCGCTTGGCGGCGCAAGCCCCGTAACAAGGAGAAAACGATGAGAAAACATAGAAACGAAGAGGACGCGAGCGTAGATATGACGCCGATGCTTGATATTGTTTTTATTATGCTGATCTTTTTTATCGTTACCGCTTCTTTCGTCAAAGAATCTGGCATTAGCGTTAATAGCCCTTCGGCTTCCACCGCGCAGGCGCAGGATAAGGCGAGCATTATGATCGCTATTAACGAAGCGGGCGAAATATGGATCGACGGGCGAATGACGGATATTCGCGCTCTAAGAGCGAACGTTACCCGTTTGAAGGCGTTAAATCCCGAAGGCGCGGTGATCATTCAAGCGGACGCGAACGCAAAAACCTATTTGCTTGTAGAGGCTATGGATCAGGCGCGTCAAGCCGGAGTTGAAAATGTATCGATTGCGGCTCGTCGTAAATAACCCGCTTCTTAAAGGCGCGATCGCGATCGCGCTTGGAACGGCGGTCTCTATTATCGTTTTTTGGTTTATGGCTTTGGCGACGCAGTTTGCGCCGCGCGAGCGAAATAAGGACGGCTTCGACAAAATAATCGAGTTTGTCAGAATACGCGAAGAGCGCGAGATTATTCCGCAAACGCGCCCGATCGTCCCGCCAAAACCGACTCCGCCTCCTCCTGAAATCCCGATCGAAACCGATATAGGAGCGATCGACAATCAAGATATCCGAACGTTTACGATCGATACCTCCGCTCTGTCTATGAGCGGCGCGCCCGTCGCGGCGGGACGCGGAGTAGCCGAACGGGGATTGATTCCGATCTCGGGATTAGCGCCGAATTACCCGCGAGCGGCGCAGATGAGAGGGATTGAAGGAAACGTCGAGTTGGAGTTCATAATAAACGAAAAAGGCGAGGTTACGGATATTGTCGTCGTCGCGTCGAATAACGGCGATTACTTTGTCGAAACGGCGATCAGGACGCTCTCTCGCTGGCGTTTCGCGCCAAAGATCGTAAATGGCAAACCCGCCCGACAGTTGGCTAGGCAAAGTTTTAATTTTAAGTTGGACAAATGAAAACGATCTGCTTTTTAACGTTTTTTACAATCTGCTTGAACGCCGCTTTTCCGCTTGAAGAGGCAAAAGAGCTACTCGACGCGGGACGCTACAAAGAAGCCTACGAACCGCTTAAAAAGGCTATGGCGATGACCGAAAATCCGCCGATCGGCTGGAAACGCATCTTGGCTTCGCTTTGCTTGGAGCTTAACAACACAAAAGAGGCGATCGAGGTTTATAAAGGCGTCGTGATCGACAAAGAGGCGAACGAGGGCGATTTTTTGGGGCTATTTTACGCCTACTCGCTTTCAGGCGACGATGAAAAAGCGCTTGCGGTTTTGGTTGCGGCGCAGGAGGCGGGCAAACTACATAAAGAATCGAGCCTAACGCTTTTTTCGGGCGCGTTGGCGCGGCATGGCGGCGCGATGAGGGCGGCAAAAATTATGCGCCGCGCGATCGAAAGAGATAGGATCGCCAAAACCGCGCAAAATTACGAAAGACTTTTTTACTTTTACCGTCAAGCCCGCGAATACAAAGAGGCTTTGCGCGCTATCGATCTAGCGGTTGGCGGCGAACCCAACGAACGCCTATACGCGCGATACGCCTATACCGCGTTTGAAGCGGGCGAATTTGAAAAGGCGATCGAAGCGGCAAATAAGGCGATAAAACTTAACGCCGCAAACGTCTATGGTTTGCGCCTCATAATCGGCGCGGCGGCGATCGAAATAAAAGATTACAAAACGGCGCGATCAGCCTTTGCCGAAGTCCTCAAATCGCCCAAGCACGCCAAACAAGCGCGAAATTGGCTGAACTATCTTGACGAACTAACAAAGACGTTTTAGATAATCCGTTGCCGCCGTCGCATATAGAGAGTTTAAGAGCTTTGATCCTAAGCGGCGTAAAAGGTTCTCTATGATCCGCCTTTAAGCGACGGGCGTTTATAATCATGCGCTTCAAATACGCAAAACAAAAAAAGGAATAATCGGAATGAAAAATGCAATTCTCTCAAACCTTAGCTCTCTTCTAATCGCGCTTAAACGCCCGTTTATCATCGCCCGCCTAGTCGCGTTTATCTTTATCGTAGCCTATATTATTTCTTTCTTCTCCGACCGCTCTATCGGAAGCGATCGCTATTCAGAACATTTTACAAATTACCAGGTTAATATGCATCCATACTATAAAGACGACGTTCATCTTGAAAGCATAATCGTATCCGATAACTTCGCTCGCAGATTCAAACATAGCGGTTCAATTATGTTCGTTGTTCATAAAGACGCAAAGCTAAAAGATCGAGACGGCGTGATAATGCAGGTATTCGCGGACAGTAAGCTAATAGCCGAACAAGCCGAAAACCCATACTCTTATCAAGGAGCGGCTAAAACGGTTACAATGAAGTTTAAGATTCCAAGAGGAACAAAAGAGCTAAAACTTCATATTCTAGCGGGCAAAAACCCTTGGAATGACGGAACAAGAGTTTCAAATATCGACGTTAATAGAGCAAACCCTTTGCCAACCATTATCTTTTGGCTCTCTTTTATCTTTCTTGTATTTCCAAAAAACTATTACAATCCAAAAACTTGGTTTCCCGCTATTAAAAGCGCGTTTACGCCTATAATCTCTGGGGGCAATGACAACGATACTCCGCTTGATTGCAAACAACTTGCGCTATTTTTTCTAAAACATCTTTTACGTAGCCCCCTATTTTATGTAATTTTGATCGCTATTTTGGCGAGAGTCGTCTATTTTTACAATTTTACGCCATTTATTCCACATGATGATTCTCTAAGTCATATTAACAATGGCATTATTAATGAATACAGAATGCCGCTATATTATATATTTGGCAGACTTCTATCGCTTTTTACAAGCGGCAATTTTGCTTTATTGTCATTAGTCGTATCAGCGCAAACGGTTATTTCAATTATTTCCTGCGCTGTATTTTACGGTATACTAAAGAGAATTTTATCTAGCGGCAAGCTAGCGTTTATGGCTTCGTTATTTTACGCTTGTTTTCCGCCTGCTATTATCTACGATAGATATATTCTAACCGAATCGCTAATGACCTCTTTGTTTATATTTTTGGTATATTTTATCGTTTGCTATTTGCAAACCCCCAAGAATCTATATGCTATTACGATAGGCGTTTTTTGTCTCCTGCTATCAATGCTTAAGCCCGTAAATGCTTCTTTATTACCCTGGCTTTTTGTCGCATTTTTTCTAGCCCGCATTTTTATCTACAAAAAAGATAAAGTTCCGGCTATCAGAGGATTGATTTGCTCTATCGTCGTTTTATTCTCTGTTTATGCGCATGCGGGAACGCTTTATCTTAAATACGGTTTTTTTGCCAATAGTACAATCCCAACTAATCAGCAACTTTCACAGTTACTTATTTCAAATAACATATATGCTAACGACAAATACCCGGATATTCAAGAGGTTATAAGCAAGATGAATCCAAAAGAAACGCACGGAGACAAGATATGGGCACGAAACTATAGCTTAATGAATCGCTTTGGGAAACAAGTAATGATCGACTATTGGAAAGGCGCATTGCGGCAAAACTTTAGCGGTTTTCTTAAAGTTGCTTTTAATAGAGTTTTCAATTCGTTCAATGGTAACGTGTATCATCTAGTGTCTGTTTTGGAATATCGGGCAAATATTAAAAATGTCGCTAAATTTTTAGATGAACGCTCTTGGGTTTTGCCGTTTTTATCGTCAAAAGAACGGGCAATCGCTTATTTATCGTCGTATTCGGATAAACCGCTCGTTGCTAAAGTTCAACCTTTTTTCTTTGAAATTAAACTCTACCATATTTGGGGATTAGCGTTTATTGAAGCGTTTGTTATTATTTGTGCTTTTATAAGACGCAAAGAGATAAAATGGCTAGAAATTATATTGGTATTATTTATTTTAGCTTTCTTGTTTGCCGCTATTGTTATGCCATGGGACGGCGGTTTCGCCTCGCGTTATTTTATTCATATGATATTTGTCGTTCTGATGCTGTTCTGCTTAAATATCGAACGCTTTGCGAGGTTTATTCTGCCCGATAGAGTTTCGTTGAAGCCTTCAACTTAGCCGATATTTATACATAACTTGGCGCGTCGTTTGCGAAAAGAATCAGATCGCCCGAACGGGTTTCGCTTTGCAATATAGCCTCTAAACCGCGTTTGTCAAAAACTCGTTTGCGTCTGTCGCGATCGATACGCGAACATAGCAGATCGGCGTTTAACGCTCCCGTGATCAACGCGAGATCAAAAACTTTGTTAATCTTTTCGGCAAGCGCGATATTGCTCTCTTCGTCGCTTTCCACAATGCCCGGCGTTACTATAACTTTGCGCCCTTTCCATAAAGCGCACAGATCAATCGCGCCTAGCATACCCTCCAAGTTGCCGTTGTAGCTGTCGTCTAAAATAAACTTATACGCGGTTTTGATCGGTTGCAAACGGTGTTCAAAATTGGCTAATTTGCCTATCTCTTTAACGATCGCTTCTTCGCTAACTCCTAGCTCTTTTGCCGCCAAAAAAGCCAACGAGATATTAAGAGAGTTAAAACCTCCTAAGACGGGCGTTTGCAAATGAACTTTTCGATCGTCTAAAATCAGATCCCATCGCGTTCCTTCAAGATCGCTTTCGAGATTTTCTATCTGAGAATCCTTGAAAATTACGATCTTTTCGTTAGGCGCGGCTTTTGCGCTTTGATGAGCTAAAGCTCGTATCGTTCTGCGCGAAAATAACGCCTCTTTTTTAGCCTTTTGTATATTTTCTTCGCTCTTAAAATATTCTATATGTTGTTTGCCTACTTTGCCTATAATAGAATAGTGCGGCTCGATCATTTTCATAATCGTTAAAATATCGCCCGTTTCGCGCGCGCCCGCCTCGACGATATATATTTCCGCGTCGTCGGGTAGATTTTCATTTATATCTTTAGCGATTCCAAGATCGGTGTTTACATTTCCAGGGGTGGCATAGACCTTATAACGCGATTTTAATAGGTTAAATAGAAAATGTTTCAAGCTAGTTTTGCCATAGCTTGCCGTTAGCGCGATCACGATCAGATTTTTGCGCGAAAGCAGTTTGCGCGAGGCGAGTTTCTTAAAACGCGATCGCAAGAAGTTTTCCAAGAGTTGCGAACAGAAAAGCGTTAAAACCAAAGCCGTTAAAATCCCTCCGTTAAAACTTTCGCCTCGCGTAAAAAGCGTCGCTTCAAAAAGCGAAGCCGAAAAGATCAAAAGCGCGAAATATCGCTTTACCCGCGCCGTAGCGACAAGTTTTTTATCTAGCTTGCGATACCACAAAAAAAGCGCGGGCAGATACGCAAAGTAGAAAAAAATCCAAAAATATACGCCCGCCTCATACGCGTTTAAGCCGTAAAAAATCGCGATCGGCAGGACGAGATAGACGACGTTCCAGATCGGTTTCGTATGGCGCAGAATCAGCCGATCGAAGCGATAGGAAAACCATTGAAGGTTGATAATCAGATACCAACCAAGCGCCAAAGCGAATAAAATCCGCGAGATCGGCTCAAAAATAGATACGAAGGTTTGCAAAATTATTAGCCTTTTAGTAAAATCGTTGTTTTATATCAAAGCGGAGGTTAAACGTTGGCAAGCGCTACAAAAACTAAGCGCGAAATAGCGCCCGAACGCGAACGAGAAGTGCAACCCCCAAGAAAGTATCAAGTTTTGCTTCACAACGATCACTATACCACTTGGGAGTTTGTAATAGAGATTTTAGAGCGAATTTTTCACAAAAGCCAAGAGGAG
The DNA here is from genome assembly GCA_031273735.1 of Helicobacteraceae bacterium. Classification (GTDB taxonomy): domain Bacteria; phylum Campylobacterota; class Campylobacteria; order Campylobacterales; family SZUA-545; genus JAIRNH01. Next base: position 7,923 of record JAISRI010000115.1, on the reverse strand, counting down.
GCGGAGAAGATCACCTACTTTGTCCATCATCGCGGCGTGGGCATTTGCGGCGAATACAGCCTTGAAGTCGCGCAGATGAAGGTTTTGCAGGTACATTCTACGGCGAAGGCAAACGGCTATCCGCTAAAATGCTCTTTTAAAGAGGTTTGATGATAAGTAAATCGTTAAATAAAGTTATTATCGCCGCCGTGCGCGAGGCAAAACGCCGCCGCCACGAGTTTATCACCGTCGATCATCTAGCCTACGCGGCGCTGTTTGACTCCGCCGCGCAGAAAATTTTGGAGCGGTGCGGAGCCGATCTAAGCGCGTTAAAGGTCAATATCGACGACTATCTCACCCGCGAGCTTGAAAGAGCGTCGGAAGGGGTAGAACCTACGCAAACGATCGCCGTGCAAAAGGTTATGCAGACGATGTTAATGCATATCGAGGGCGCGGGCAGAGACGAAGCCGATCAGGGCGATCTGCTCGCCAGCATTTTTGAAGAGGGTAACAGCTACAGCGTCTATTTGATGCGCTTGCAGGGGATCGAGAGGATCAATATCCTAGACGAAATCAGCCAAATCGAGATAAACGACGAGAACAAAACGCAGCCGCAGAGCGATCCGAACAAACCGAAAACCTATTTGGAGCAATTCTGCTTGGAGCTTGTCGCGCTTGCCAAAAACGGCGCGATCGATCCGATCGTAGGGCGAAACGACGAGATGACGCGATCGCTTCAAACGCTCTGCCGCCGCAAGAAAAACAATCCGATCTTAGTCGGCGATCCGGGCGTGGGCAAAACCGCGATCGCCGAAGGGCTTGCGCGTCTTATCGCGGAAAAGAAAGCGCCAAAAATGCTAGAGGGAGCGCAGATTTACGCTCTCGATATGGGCGCTTTGGTAGCGGGAACGAAGTATCGCGGCGATTTTGAAAAACGCCTAAAAGGGGTGATCGACGAGCTATCGACAAACGACAAGGCGATCTTGTTTATCGACGAGATACATACGCTTATCGGCGCGGGTTCGGCTGGAGGCGGCGCGTTGGACGCGAGCAATATCCTAAAGCCCGCGCTGGCAAATGGAAAGCTCCGTTGCATTGGCGCGACGACGCATAACGAGTTTAGGCAGTTTTTTGAAAAAGATCGCGCTCTTAGCCGCCGTTTTCAGAAGATTATCGTTAGCGAGCCTACCATAGAGGAGAGCGTGCAAATCCTGCGCGGGTTAAAAGCCAAATACGAGGAACACCACAAGGCGCGTTATCCCGACGCGACGCTAAAAGCGGCGGTCGAGCTGTCGGCTAAATACGTTAGCGATCGCTTCCTGCCCGATAAAGCCATCGACGCGATCGACGAAGCGGGCGCGGCGTTTCATCTTTTGAGCGATTCCAAAAAGCGATCGCTGGTAAGCGTCGCGGATATAGAGCGCGTCGTTTCTAAGATGATCGGAGCGCCGATCAAATCTAGCGCGCAGAACGAGAAGGATCGTCTGCGATCGCTAGAACTTGATCTGAAACATCAGGTTTTTGGGCAGGACAAGGCGATCGAGGCGCTTGTCAAAGCGATCAAGCGGTCGTTTGCCGGGCTTGGCTCGCCTAAACGCCCGATAGGGGTTTTTCTATTCGCGGGTCCTACGGGCGTAGGCAAAACGGAAGCGGCGCGTTGCCTCGCCTCCTCTTTAGACGTTCATTTTGCGCGTTTCGATATGAGCGAATATATGGAAAAACACAGCGTCAGCCGTCTGATCGGCGCGCCCCCGGGCTATGTAGGATTTGAGCAGGCGGGTTTGCTAACCGAATGCGTCCGCAAAAATCCGCGATCGGTGATATTGTTAGACGAGATCGAAAAGGCGCACCCCGATCTGCTTAATATCCTTTTGCAGGTGATGGACGCGGCGAAGCTAACCGATAACAACGGCGCGGAAGCAGACTTTCGCCATACGATCTTAATTATGACGAGCAATTTAGGCGCAAGCGAATCGGGAGTGGCGGGATTTGGCTCTAGCGCGGCGGGACGGACGGAAGAGGCGATCAAAGCCTTTTTCGCTCCAGAGTTTAGAAACCGCCTCGATACGATCGCCTATTTCGCGCCGTTAAGCCAAGAAACGATGGAGTTTGTGGTCGATAAGTTTATCGGCGAGCTTATCGCGCAGTTAGCCGAGCGCAAGGTGGCGATCGAACTGACGAACGCGGCAAAACGTTACCTTGCCCAAAAAGGTTACGATAAGAGTATGGGCGCAAGACCGCTTGGCATTGTGATCCAAAGCGAGATCAAAGACAAAATTGCCGACGAGCTTCTATTTGGCGTTTTGGCAAAAGGCGGCAAGGTAGCGATCGATTACGCGAAAAACGAGCTTGTTTTCTCTTACAAAGCGAGGGATAACGAGCGAAAAGACGCGCTAATCGATTGAAGCTGATTCATATCCGTCCAAGAATCTATCTTTTGGACGAAAGCGGCGATTTTCCCGACCCAAGCGAACAAGATTTTGGCGATCTAGTCGCCGTTGGCGGCGAACTTTCGCCCGATCGAATCTTAAAGGCTTTTCGATTGGGCGCGTTCGCTTGGTATATCGAACGCGGAGCGCCGCATTGGTATTCGCCGCGTATTCGTATGATTTTGGAGCCGTCGCGGTTTCATATATCTAAGAGTTTGGCGCGGACGATTAAAAGCGGGCGCTACGAAATTAAACGCGATCGCGCTTTTAAGAACGTTATGCTTTCCTGCGCGAAAATAGAGCGAAAACACGAAAGCGGAACATGGATCAAAAAAGCGTTTATAAACGCCTATTGCGAACTGCATAAATTGGGTTTCGCTCATTCCGTTGAAAGCTATAAAGACGGCGAACTTGTAGGCGGGCTTTACGGCATACAGATTGGGCGCGTTTTTAGCGGAGAATCTATGTTTGCTTTCGCGCCCGATTCTTCCAAAACGGCGCTTGAATATTTATGCTCCGTCCAGCCATTCGGCGCGATAGACATAATCGATTGTCAAACGCCGAGCGATCATTTAGCCTCTCTTGGCGGCGCAATTATTTCTCGCAAAGATTATTTAGCGCGGTTAAAAGAGGCTTTATTATGTTAGATAGAGTTTATTGCGTTCTTAACTATTGGGACGGGATAGTCTCTGGCGTAGCTGGATATAGAGGCGAAAAATACTATTTTGAACGTATATTCGACGATCTAAAAGACGATTGGTCGGACGAGTATAATTTAACCTATCTAAACGACGATATATTTCTTTTAGAGTTGGAAAACTGGAGATATTGGAGATTATGGAAAACGCGCTGGTCAAAAGACGAGATTCCAAAGATACCGCACCCGCTAGAGTATAAAAAACTCCGCGAAACGACGAGTTACGAAGAGATTGTTAAAAATTGCGAAAACAAAAGTGAAAAAATATGGCGTTTAACCGAGCAAAACTACCAAAACGATCTGATTATCGATCGCTATCTAAAAGAGCGCGAACCGTCGTTAAAACTAAAAGGGGTATTTATAAGAGAAAACATAGAGGGAAATAAAACCAAAATCAAATGGTCTTCGCTTTAGCGAACGCTCGCATATACCCCAACCCCAAAGCGGCTTTCAAAGCGCAAAGTTTTGCGGTAAAGCCTCGTTAGCGTAAAATCTCAATCCCATTCAAACGGACAGGATTTTACAAACGATGATCACCGTAATCAAGCGCGACGGGCGGCGCGAAGCCCTTGAAATCGCAAAAATTCAAAAATTCACCGCCGATAGCGTGGCGGGGTTAAACAACGTCGATCAATCCGAGTTAGAGCTGGACGCGAAGTTGCAATTTAGAGACGGGATCAGCACGGCGGATATTCAACAGACGCTTATCCACACGGCGGCGGACAAGATCGACGTGGATCGCCCCGATTGGACGTTTGTCGCGGCTAGGCTCTTTATTTACGACCTTTATCATAGGGTGGGCAAGGCGACGCTTGGAATCAAGGGCAAGGCGTATCAACCGCTTAGACGCTACTTCGAGGTGGGCGAACGCGAGGGGCGTATTCTAAAAGGTTTGGGCGCGAAATACGACCTAGACGACCTTGATCGCTATATCAAACCCGAACGCGACTATCAATTTACATATCTTGGGATCAAAACGCTCTACGATCGCTACCTGCTAAAAAATCGCGACAACGAGCCGATCGAGCTACCGCAGCAGATGTTTATGGCGGTGTCGATGTTTTTGGCGCAAAACGAGAGCGATCGGCAGAGTTGGGCAAAGAAGTTTTACGACGTTTTATCCAAGTTCGAGGCGATGACCGCCACGCCGACTCTTAGCAACGCCCGCACGCCGCGCCATCAGTTATCCTCGTGCTTTGTGGGTAGCACGCCCGATAATATCGAAGGCATTTTTGATAGCTTCAAAGAGATGGCGTTGCTATCAAAATACGGCGGCGGCGTTGGTTGGGACTGGTCTAAGGTGCGATCGGGCGGCAGTTTTATCGACGGACACAAAAACGCGGCGGGCGGCGTGGTGCCGTTTTTGAAAATCACAAACGATCTTGCCGTCGCGGTCGATCAGCTTGGCACGAGAAAAGGCGCGATCGCCGTTTATATCGAACCTTGGCATAAGGATATTTTAGATTTTTTAGATCTGCGTAAAAATAGCGGCGAGGAGCGGCGCAGAACGCACGATATTTTTCCCGCTTTATGGATATGCGATCTGTTTATGAAACGGATCGAAAACGACGACGATTGGGCGTTATTTGACCCCTTCAACGCGCCAGATCTGACCGATTTGCACGGCGAAGAGTTTGAGCGCGCATACGAATCATACGAAGCCGATCAGGATATTCCGCGCATTTACATAAAAGCGAAAGATCTGTGGAAAAAGATTCTGCTTAGTTATTTTGAAACGGGAATGCCGTTTTTATGCTTTAAGGATACGGCGAATGTAAGCAATCCAAACGGACATATAGGAATGATCCGAAGCTCCAATCTATGCACGGAGATTTTTCAAAATACCGCGCCGAACGGATACGTCGCAAGAATTATATTCGACGACGGCGGATACGACGAACATTTAGAAGAGGATACGATCATAACCGACGCGGGAATAAAAAAACCCGCCAACAAAATTAGCTCGTTAGATTCTTTGCAAGGGCGCAGAGTTTACGCGGTTGAAAAATTTGCTAGAAACGGGCTAACGGCGGTATGCAATTTGGCTAGTATCAACCTTTCTCGGATCAACTCCAAAGAGGATATAGAACGAGTAACGCCGATCGCCGTTCGTATGTTAGACAACGTGATCGATCTTAACTTTTATCCGTTATCCAAAGTTAAAGCGACAAATCTTAAAACGAGAGCGATCGGGCTTGGCGTAATGGGCGAAACGGAGTTTTTGGCTACGCGCCAGATCGAATGGGGAAGCGAAGAACATCTAAGAAAAATCGACGAAGTTATGGAGACGATCAGCTTTAACGCTATTAGCGCGTCAAGCGATCTTGCCGTAGAAAAAGGCGCGTATGAAAACTACGAAGGTAGCAAATGGTCGCAAGGGATTATGCCAATCGACCTCGCCAATAAAGAGGCGATAAAACTTGTCGATCGCGGCGGGCTTTTCGGGCTTACATATAATTGGGACGAACTGCGCGCAAAAGTTAAAAAACAAAAGATAAGAAACGGACATCTTTTAGCGATCGCGCCTACAAGCTCTATCTCTATTTTGATCGGCACTACGCAGGCGATCGAACCTATCTATAAACGCAAGTGGTTTGAGGAGAATCTTAGCGGTATGATCGCCGCCGTCGCCCCAAAACTTTCGCCTGAAAATTGGCGTTATTACGTTCCCGCTTACGAGCTGGATCAAACGCTTTTAATCAAAGCCGCCGCAATCCGCCAAAAGTGGATCGATCAAGGGCAGAGTCTTAACCTCTTTTTCAAGATCGGCGAAACGACGGGAAAGAGTCTAAGCGACGTTTATCATTTAGCGTGGAGATTAGGGCTAAAATCGACGTATTATCTGCGAAGCGAAAGCCCGCAAATGAAAGAAGAAACGCCCAAACCCGTCGATCGTAGCATCGAATGCGACGGTTGCCAATAAAAGAGCGTAAGAAGCGATTAGGTTTTTTTGATCTCTTGAGCGCCCCAAATAAAGGTAGTTGAACCCGCCGTAACCGCGGGGAACTCTTCGATTGTTCGCGGCGGAGTCCCCCGCAGGGCGTTTAAAAACTCTGGGATTGAATACGCGCCAAATCCTTCCACATTAACGTGATTGTATATCATATATCCGCGCTTTGACGGCTTCACGACTCTCTGCATATAGACCTCCTGTATATCGCGCCGCAATTCAGAAAAAGCGTAGTTGCTGATAACAAGATCATAATTTTCTATCGATAGCTCGTTCATCGTCAAATATCGGATCCGCGATTTGAGCGAGTATCCGTCCAAATAGGTTTGCGCCAAACGCAACGCTGGTTTAATATCGATAAGCGTATATTCAGACGGAGACGAAAAAGCGTTGATCATGCGACATTGCCCGCCGTAACCCACTCCGATTTCGGCGATTTTTAAGCTATCCAGCGAACCAAAGCGATGGAGTAAATCCGCGGTTGTTTTGGCGTAATAGAGAGTATAGGGGCAAATCTTTCCGATTTCGGGATACTCCGCAAGATCGGGAGAACCATACAGATCGTTTGCTTTAATTGCGTCAATCTGTTCAAGAAGCCGAGGGCGAATTTTGCGTATCTCGTCCAAATAAAGCGCCCCCAAACGAGCGTTGGCGTTCTCTAAAATTTCTCTGTATGTCGCTTTTTGCGAAATTTGGCGAAAAGTCGTAGGTTTTGGCTGGCTTTAAGACAAAATTGCGGATAACGCAGATTGTCCGAACACGAAGTTTTCAAGCGCGGATTCGCGCCTGAGGCGCCTCTATATTGCCATCGCAAATACCAATCAAGCAAGGAACGCGGAGCGATTGTTCTGACGACGGATTTGGTAGCCTGAAAAATTACGCGAAACGGATTTTTTGTCGGCGGATATTGTCTGTAGTATTGAATAACTCCCAAAAGATCTCCTAACGCGATTATGTTTAGTAGCATAACGCATATGCGCTTTAGCGCGTTACGAATCATTACGGCGAAAAAAGAAAAATCGCGCGAATTACCTCTTAGCGACATATGATTTTTTGGCGCAAAAGCGGGAGGAAACGACGACGCGCTATCCTTTTTATATCGGCAAAGAATTGTATAGTATCGTCGTCAAATTAAGCGACAAATATCAAAAGGGGGCGCATGAAAGCTGGATCGATTGGCGTTTCATACCTTTTATTCGCCGCGACGACGGCTAGAAACGCAAAGGGTTTTTTTATATGAAATTAGTCGCCGCCGCTAAAATAAATGCCTTATAGATATGAGTTTATTGAGTTAAAAGAGCCGAAAAAAGCGGCGCGGGCGTTAATGGACGCGCTTAAAATCGATCGCGCGAAAGCGCAGAGGCTTATCGACAAAGGCAGAGTCAAACTAAACGGCGAAAAACTATCGATCAAAACGGAGGTCGAGGGAGTTTTGAGCGCGTTGGTTTTTGAAGCGAACGCGAGCGGTTTGAAACCCTTTTTCATTACGCCCGATTTCGCCGTTTTTGAAAAACCTTCGGGCGTTTTGTCGCACCCAAACGGTTTTGATTGCGAATCGACTTTGCTCGACGACGCGAGATCTATCTTTGGCGAAGAAGCGCAACTATGCCACCGCTTGGATCGCGAAACAAGCGGGCTTGTCGTCGTTTCGCGCAAGAAAAAAGCCGAAGCCGCGATCAAAGAGCTTTTCGCTTCGCGTTTAGCGAAAAAAACCTATCTGGCTTTCGTCAAAGGCTTGATCGACAAAGAGCGGCTAATCGACGCGCCAATCGTCGCGGGAAGTAGCGAGCGCAACGGCAAATTAGGTCTGCCGAAGGTGATCGGCGCGATTAGTTTTTCGCGGGGCAAAGAGGCGAGAACGGCGATCG
>JAISRI010000003.1 GCA_031273735.1 Helicobacteraceae bacterium | reverse complement strand
TTATGTCGCTGATGAGGAGCGCGTTTTCAAACCCGATCAATTCGCTCTTGAATCTTGCCGACTCATTAACGGATAGAAACGATCTAGATCATTTTAACTATACCGCGAAAAAGCTATGCTCGGAGTTGTCTCGTCTTGATTTTCAGTTCAAGAATATATTAGCCGCCGCCGAAATTGAAGAAGGTAAAATCAAATGCGTTTATACCCCGATTGATTTTAACGCCGTTTTTCAGAGCGCGCGAAAAATGTTTTGCCATCTTATAGCCGAGAAAAATCTTTTTGTCGTATTAAAAAATAATGAAGACCGCGATTTCATAAACGACAAATATAAGATTTATATGATCTTGCTAAATCTGATCTCTAACGCGTGCGAATATTCCTATCCAGATTCTAAAATTGCCGTAAGCCTTAAAAAGCTCGGAAACTCTTACGAGATTATGGTGGAGGATTCTGGCGAAGGAATTGTGGCGTTATACGCCGCGCAAGTTTATACTAGATTTTCGCAGTTTGACAGCGGAAAAACTCGCGTTTATCCGGGACTTGGCTTAGGATTAAGCGTGGCGCGAGGATTTACGGAATCCCTTGACGGTTCGATCAGCTTTCAAAGCGAAGAAGGTTATACGGTTTTTCGCGTAACGCTTCCGCAGATCGGCGCGATAAATTGCGCTAACGATCTGATAGAAGAAACCGCCTTTGAAGATTTCAAAAAAGAGGCGTTGGAGTTATAGGTTTTGGAGCGTATTTATAAGCGACATTTTATTCGTATCGGGGAGATATGCGTCGCCGAAGAACCTATGGAAATAGCCACAGTTCTTGGATCGTGCGTGGGCGTTTGCCTATTCGATCGCGAGTTAAAAATCGGCGGATTAAATCACTATCTTTTACCGCTCTGGAACGGCAACGGGTTGCAAAGCCCAAAGTTTGGTAACGTATCGATTCCAAAAATGATCAATCAAATGCTTGCCGTCGGCTGCAAAACGGCTAATATGGAAGCGAAAGTTTTTGGCGGAGCGGATATAAATAAAACAAACTTAGAGCATATGATGATCGGTAAAAAAAACGTCTTGATCGCAAAGGAGTTATTGGCGCAAAATCATATACCGATCGTCGCGGAAGATACGGGCGGAACGCGAGGCAGGCGAATTGTTATAAGAAGCGATTCGAATCAGGTATGGCTTCGCTACGCGGACGGCGAGGAAAAGGCGAAAATTGATGTCGGTTAATGTGCTAATATTTGAACGTGGCGAAAAATCGCATGGCGTAGCGGCGTTGGATATTCTGAAAAAAGCGCCCAATATCAATGTGATCGGCGTAGCTAAAGAAGTTTTGGAAGGCTACGATAAGGCGAACAAGCTAAATCCCGACGTAATCGTGATCGACGCGGAATCGCGCAAAACGGGCGGCGCGTATTTTTTGCAACAGTTTGCGCGACAGAAGCGTTCGCCGATCGTCTTTTTTACGCCGCTTCAAAAAGGCGAAGCCCCCGCCGTTTTGGAAGCTTTGGAAATGGGCGCGATCGATTTTGCAATCAAGCCGCGAACGCCCAATCCGAGCGTCGAAAAAGAGCTGATCGACAAAGTTTTGGCGGCGGCAAAAGCCAAAATCCGTCTATCTTCAGACGCCGATCGCGTCAAAACGCCCGCAAGCGTTTTTAACGCCGAAACGACAAAAAAGGTGATCGCGATCGGCGCGAGTACGGGCGGAACGGAGGCGTTAAAAGAGGCGCTGATACGAATGCCAAAAAACGCTCCTGGTATTGTGATCGTCCAACATATGCCCTCGACTTTTACGGGGCCTTTTGCGCAACGACTCGATTCATTGTGCGATATCGACGTAAAAGAGGCAAAAGACGGAGACGAGGTTTTGACAAATTTGGCGTTAATCGCGCCGGGCGATCGCCATATGGTTTTGCGTAAAAGTTCGTCGAAATACTACGTTGAGATCATAAACGGCGATAAGGTTTCGGGTCATCGCCCAAGCGTCGACGTGCTATTTAGCTCCGTCGCCGAGTGCGCGGGCGCGAACGCCGTCGGCGCGATTTTGACGGGAATGGGCGGCGACGGCGCGCGCGGACTGTTAAAAATGCACAAAGCTGGCGCGAAAACCGTCGCCCAGGACGAAAAAACGTGCGTCGTTTTCGGTATGCCAAAGGTAGCGATCGAGCTTGGCGGGGTGGATAAGATTGTACCGTTAGAGATGGTGGCGTCCGCCGTGATGCAATTTGTCGCGGAGATTGGCGCTTAGCCGCCTATCGCTTTGATTGCGACGATTGCGCCATTTTCGATCGCCTCGCGCTTAAGAGATCGCCTTTGGTTAGATTGGCGCGGCTGGCGCCCTAAAATGCCGTTTTGTCGTTCGTAAAACCCGTTTTTTGACGTTTATAAGAGGTAATAGATTAAAATCCGCCCGTCGTTTTCGCTTTTTTTGCGTTGCGGCGAGCGAAAGCGCGTATTTTAAAGTGGCAGGGTAGCTCAGGCGGTTAGAGCGTAGGATTCATAACCCTAAGGTCAGGGGTTCGATTCCCCTCTCTGCTACCACTTAATAAACCCTATTCCCGCCTTGCTTCGTTGGCTTTCAAAACGTCGTTTAAGTTTTCGCTAAAAAATCGTCCCTTGCCCCCTCCTTGCCCCGCAGACAAAATAATAAGAGGTTAAGCGTGCCTTATTTCGTATCCCAAAATCTTCTTAAATAAGCCTATCGACGGGATTAAACGAAGGCTTGCCCTTTCAAGAAAACTATAAAAAGCGACAGGAGCGCAAGAAAAGCGCGTGAATCGGCGATTGTTATGCGTTGCAATATCTAGGCAAAATGGGTTATCGCGCGATCGACGCATAACGTTTTAGCGAAAACTTAAAGGGGCTTTAAGGCTAAAAAGGTTTATCGATTGTAAACTGAGGCAGGATTAAAACTACGATTTTCGGCTTACGAGCGAATTGGCGTAAGCCCTCGCGTATTCGACAATCGTCCAAAAACCCGCGC
>JAISRI010000241.1 GCA_031273735.1 Helicobacteraceae bacterium | reverse complement strand
ACGCGGTTGAAAAGACGATTAAGACCTTAGATAGCGTTTTCATTTGAATCCTTTGTTTTTGGTTTTTCATTTCAATCTCCTTTTTTGTTAAAGATTCCTTTTAACGCGGAATAAGCTCTACTTGCGCCGTCCGCTACTCTACTCGCGCCGTCGGCTATGCCCCGCCCAGCCGCTCCTAGAGCTTGACCGCCATATTTAGCGCCGTATCGCCCCGCAGTCGCGATCTTTGGCGCTAAAGCTCTTGCCGCAGGGATTGTCGACATAGCGCCAAGACTAACCATCGAACCCATAAAGGCGCTTGCGGAGCTAGGCTGACCGCCCGTAAGCGCCGCCGCGAATTCAGAGCATTTGAAAAGAAAAAAGATTGAAAGCAGACCCATAAAAAACGCGGAAGCCACGTTGTAGTTCCACACGTCGTATTCGCCGCTTAAAGCCACCTTTTGGTTTGCTAGATCAAGGATAATCGCGCTAAGAGCGTTGAGCGTTACGCCCATAACGAGCGCGGCGAATACGGGAATAAGCGCGTAGTTAGCTATGCCTCGAAGCCACGCCCAAAATACGAATCTTGTAGAGGGCATAATCGCCAAGAATAGAGGAATACCGCCGATCACGAAAAAAATATACATCGCGAATAACGCAAAGATGATCATGAATGAAAAAACGATATAAAGCGCTCCATAAAGAAGGGCAAGTAGAAAAGTAACAATAAAAATATGCGCCCCGTCCCATAAACTAGCGTCTTTGCTAATATCTCTTAGCGCCTCGAATAAGATAGCGAAGTGATAATCTATATTATTAAAGACTAATCCCGCAGAGTTCAAGCCGCTACTAGACGATAGGATAAAACCCATCAATTTCATACTAGTGTCGATTAAAGGATCAAGCAACCAATTTTTATACGCGTCGTAACTAAACACAATGCCGACGATTACTGAAGCCGTAAAAGCCGTCCACATCATCTCTTTTGGTTTTTCAGCATGACCCGTAAAGATTTTTATCGCGCCCGTTAGAATATAGATCGTCAAGATCGATATTGCGAGCGGACGGAAGCTATCCACTAAAGTCTGATATTGACTGTCCATAAAGGAATCAAGGACGGCGCGAATATGTAAGAAAAAGTATTGAAATAAGCCTTGTTCTTGCATATTAAAATCCTAAAATCTGATCCATAGATTTATCGCTTTTCAATAGCGCGTCTTGATGAGGCGATTTGACGGAGTTTGTTTTATAAGCGTTTTCGCGTCTAGTCCCGTCGTCGTCGTTAAGCAACTCTACTTTTTTCTTTACGTTGTCAATGTTTGTATGTTTATAGTTTGCTAACGCTTGAGCGACGGCGACGCTTTTTTGCAACTCTAAAAGCTCGTTTAACGTTTGCGTTATTTCAGCGAGCAGTTGCGCTTGCGTTTGTTGCATGTCGATCACGGTTACTTCTTCGCCGCTCTCCTCCTGAACCTTTTTCATCAGATTGGCGGTTCGCTTCATGCGCTCTTTCATGCGCGTTTCTAGGTTTTTCTGATCGCTTATGATTTTCTTCCAAGCGAGATTGCTAACGTCTTTTTGGATATATTTGCGCAGTTGCGCGTCTCTAATACCTAAAAAGTCAGACATAGCGATCGAGCCGCCGCTTGAGGCAAATATATCGTCGATAAAAGCGGCGGTGTCTTCGTAGAATACGCCGCCTTGACCGGGCGACGTTGTGATCGAATCGCGATCCATTGAAAACAATTTGTCGATGTTTTCAGGCGATTCGCCGATCGCGTTTGCCAATGATTGCGTGGCGCTGACCATGCTATTCATAGCGCCCATAAAAGCGTCATTGACGTGATATATTTGGCGCTTAACGTCGTCGGTCGCCGTTTTAATGCCGCCAAGCGTTTCGATCTGTTGTTGCATTTGTCCAATCATTTCAGTGGCGGCGCCGATTTGCTCTATTATGAGAGCGTATGTACCAGGATCGGTTACAACCATTTCTGCTTGTAGCGATATTGTTAGCGGAACAGCTAAAACTAATTTTCTGAACATAGGAACTCCTTTTTCCAATTTGGTTTATAGGTTTTCAAAAGCGTTTCCACCTTTGAAACATATTGACCTGAACTTGTAAAACACTTTAAATACTCGTCGAGCGCCGCTAGATCGATATTTAATATCACGCTCTCGCCGCCGTTTCGCTTAAATAAGATTTTTCGTATCTCGCCCGATCGCTTTATCCAATCGATCTCGGTTTGCGATAATTGATAATCCGCTTTAAGCGTTTTTTCGTCGGCTAAAGCGTCGGGAAAAAAGATAAAATTAGCAAACGATCCCAAGATCGTTTTACCGATCGGGTGATCGGTAATAGATTGAGGCGTTTGCGCCGCGCCTATAAACACGCCGTCGAGCTTTCGCTCTTCAAGGACTGTTTCTTTGACGCGGCGGGCAAACGCTTCGCTTTCTAAGAGCTTCGGTAATTCGTCCACAAATATAATATGCGGCTTTGGCTCGTTGCCTTCGCTAGGCATTGCCATAAGCCTTATGCGAAAGAAAATATAGTTAAGCATAATTCCTAAGATTTTTGAATCGTCGATAATCGCGTCCATATTAAAGCCGATAATACGGGTGCTTTCAAAGTCTAGGCTATCGCGCTTTGCGTTAAAATAGTTGCCATATTTACCGCCCGTTTTATAAGACCGAAGCGCTTTTTCAACGTCCTTTTCGTGTTCGCTCGACGGAGCAAAAGCGCTTAATCCCGCGTCGATTGATCGCTCATCTTTCTTCAATTGTTTATATATCAAATCGATCGCAAATTCAATCGCGGGATTTGGTTCGGGATCGCCGATCATATCGGCGATCATTTGAGAGAGAAACGATCGGCATTGAGGCGTATCGGGAAGCTGAAAAGGATTTGTTTGCGTATCCACGCCCAAAAAAGAATAACTAGCGTCGTGCGTTTTTGAAAAAACAAATTGTCCTTTTAATCGATCGAACAATATGATTCTAAGGTTCTTAAATCTTAGCGA
>JAISRI010000056.1 GCA_031273735.1 Helicobacteraceae bacterium | reverse complement strand
CGAATCTCCAAGCGCCAACATTTTGACGCTTTGCCTGTTTAATTGCAAAGCGGCGGACTCGATCTTTGTTTTGGCTTCCAAAAGAGCGCGAACGCTTGCGTTATAATCAAACCACTCTTTCGTAATTTGTCCCAGCCGCGCCGCCGTCCGTTCGCCTTGCATCGGTTTGATACCGCGGAGTTCGTCGCCAAAGCGCAAACGATCCATATCCTCTTGAAACTCGATCAAAGCTCCATCTAGCTCTTCAAAATTGCGCCGATCCTGCGCAAATAAAGCGTAAGCCTCTTTTGCGATCTTTTGCGAAAGCATACGCTGGCGCTCTAAAACGTCGCTTGTGAAATTATCCGCGCTTCCTTTTTGATTTAATAAAATCGCGGCAATCAAAAACGCGCACGCGCAGATTACGATAGCCAAATCGACGGCGATCAGACGTTTGGTAATGTCTTGATCCACCTCAAACTCCTACGTTTCGTAAATGGCTCTAAGTTTATCGCGATCTTTAATCGTCGTAACGCCGCCTTTCTCCTCTATAATACCCTCTCTTTTGATCTTTGTTAGTATCCTAGAGAGCGTTTCGGGCTGAATGTTCAGCATATAGGCGATCTCTTGCTTTTTATATGCGTTAAAATCGTCCAATCTAGTAACTATCATATTAGCGACTTTTGCCGCGCTATCATAGACTAAATCGCGCGAAATAATATGCTTTAACAAAAAGAATCGTTCCGCAAACATTTTATATAAAAAATGTTCGATCTCCCGATTCTCTTCGCATAGAGCGTCTAGCCGACTTCTATCGGCGTAAGCGACTAACGAATCGCCTATACTTTCTACGTTACTAAAATAGCGTAGCACAGTTTCTTCCGATCGCGGAGAGTATAAAGTGATCAATCCGCTTTCGTTTTGCCAAAAGAGAAATATCTCGTTGTCAAAACGATTAACCTTATATGATTTCACGCGACCATGCACCAGAAAATATATCCGATCCATAGTCTCGTTCTCATAAAAGAGTATTTCGCCGCTATGCAGCTTCTTTGGCTTTAACAAACTTAACAACGCCGTCCGATCTAATTCGCCAAGCGATAAAAAGAGCGGGCAAGTCCTCATCGTTTCAATACTCGACATAAACGTACCGCCGTGTTTTTTCATATTATATTGCCTTGCCTCATAATTTTGCTTTGATACAAATCAACTTTGGACAAACTCTTCTCAAATTAGTTCGTCGTACCCGTTTGAAATTGGCATTCTACGATCTCTGCCAAAAGCGCGATCGCTAATTTTAGCGCCGACGGGCGCTTGGGAACGCTTGTATTCATTGCGTTGAACAAGAGCGACCACCTTGCGCGTAATCTGCGGATCGTAACCCTTCGCGTCGATCTCGCTTAGGCTAAAATCTTCCTCTATATATAGCCTAATCAGCTCGTCCAACAACTCGTAATCGGGCAACTCGTCAGAATCTTTTTGATTTTCGCGTAGCTCCGCGCTGGGCGGTTTCGTCAAGACATTTTGCGGTATTGCCGCGCTTATAGAGTTGCGATAGCGACAGAGATCGTAAACTTTGGTCTTCAAAACGTCCTTGATCGGCGCGAAACCGCCGCACAAATCGCCGTAAAGCGTCGAATAGCCCACGCTCAATTCGCTCTTGTTTCCCGTAGAAAGGACAAGATAGCCAAACTTATTGCTAAGCGCCATTAGTAACGTGCCGCGAATACGCGCCTGCAAGTTCTCTTCGGTTAGATCGCGCGCTTTGCCCTCGAATTGCGGCTTAAGCGCGTTTTCAAAGGCGAACATCAGCGCGTCGATCGCTATCGTTTCCGTTTGAACGTTCAGATTTTTCGCAAGCTCCAAAGCGTCCGCGACGCTTTGCGCCGAGCTATATGGCGAAGGCATTAAAACGCCAAGTATGTTGTCGCAACCTAGAGCGTCGGCGGCGATCGCGGCTACAAGCGCGCTATCCACCCCGCCGCTTATTCCCAAAACCGCTTTTGTAAAGCCGTTTTTACGGGCGTAATCTTTAAGGGCGATCTTCAGCGCCGCATAGATTGCCGCGTCTTGCTCCAGCGGCTGCGTCGATCGCGGCGTTAAAGGCGGTTTTTGTCGATTAACCGCGTTTAGTTCGACCTCGTTCGTTTCGCTAAGAGCGCCGCGACGCATTGCGCGGACGCGCCCGTCTTTTAGGCGAACGCGAAAGCTATCCTCTAAATCCAGATCGCAAACAAGCATATCCTCCTCGAAAATCTTAGCCAGCGCCGCTCTGTTTCCTCTCGGATCGTAAATCGCGCTTGCTCCGTCAAAAACAAGCTCGTCCTGCGCTCCGACTAGATTGACGTAAAGAATAAACGATCGTAAATCGCGCGCGCGCGAAGAGAGCAGATCGCTTCGCGCCGCGTTTTTGGAGGCGCTAAACGGCGAAGCGTTAATAACGATAAGAGCGTCGAGAGCGCACAGCGTAGAATCCAACGCGCCGTTCCAAAGATCTTCGCATATCAAAACGCCCAATTTAAAACCGCCGATCGATAGCGCAAGATTACGATCGCCCGCCGTAAAGTAGCGCTCCTCGTCGAAAACGCCGTAGTTTGGCAAACTTCGTTTGCGATAGATCGCCTTAATTTCGCCGTCGTCGATCACGGCGGCGGCGTTGAAAATATCCGTCTTACGATCGACAAAGCCTACAATAGCGGCGATCCCTTTTGTTTCGCGAGCGATCGTTTTGATCGCCGCTTCGTTTTTGGCTATAAAATCGGGCTTATACAAGAGATCCTCAGGCGGATAGCCCGTAACGGCAAGTTCGGGAAAGACGATCAGATCGACGCCAAGCGCCCTGCCCTTTTTGATTTTCGCGACGATCTCTTCCGTATTTCGCGCCGTATCGCCCACGACGGCGTTTATCTGCGCTAAGGCGACGCGAAAGCCGCCCATACTACAAGCCGATATCTAGCGCGACGCAGTTGCGCCCGCTCTTTTTGGCTTTGTAGAGCGCGGAATCGGCGCGTTTAACAAACTCGTCGGCGCTCTCGCCCTCTTTTAGCTCCGCCACGCCAAAACTGCAAGTAATTCGTCCGATCGACTCGAAAACCTTGCTCTCGATCAAAACGCGGAGCTTTTCCGCAAGCGCGCTCGCGCCGCCTAGATCGCTCTCCGGAAGTAAAATTGCGAACTCTTCCCCGCCTATGCGCGCAAAAATATCGCTCTTTCTGATCTCGCCTCTAACAAGCCTCGCGATCTCTACAAGCGCTATATCCCCAGCGCTATGTCCAAAGTTGTCGTTGATCTCTTTGAAGCGATCGACGTCGAGGCTGATGATCGACAGCGCTCTTTCGCTCCGTTTGCCGCATATTTCGCGGGAAACCTCGTCGTCAAACTTTCTGCGGTTGAAAATCTTGGTAAGCGAATCGGTCAACGCGTCGCTAAGCGCCCTTTCGCGCTCTTTAGCAATGCGCGTAATGTCGGCAAACGACGCGATAATCCAGTCTTTTTGGTCGATCCGATCGGCTTTAACGACAAAACTACCGCTCTTTGCGCTATCTTTTAGCGACCTCATTCTTACTATGCGGCTACGCTCTTTCGTTTTGGCAAGCTCCGCGATCCATTTGGTATATTTTCGATTCGGATCGCTTTTGGAAAATAGGCGCTCAATCGCGCAATTTGCGTTAAAACTCTCTATATCCGTTTCGCCCGCAAACTCCAAAAGCGCGCGGTTCGCATAGACGATCCGTTCCTCTTGTAAAACCAACATCATTACGGATACGTTGCTTAAAATTTTTTCGTTAAGCGCGCTTTGCGCGTCGTCGTCGCGTTTTGTTAAAATCTGGCTTCCAACGCGGCGCACCGCCCGCGCAAGCATATCGGTCGAAACGGGCTTTTTCAAATAGCAATCCACGCCTAGATCGATCGAACGCATAAGAGAGCTTTCGTCGTTAAAAGCCGTAGTTACAATCGATCTAGCTTTCTTGCCGCGCTCTTTGATCCGCTCGAGCATATCCAGCCCGTTCATATTGGGCATTCTTACATCGACGATAACTAGATCGGGATGATACTGCGAGTAATAGACGAGTCCGCCTTCGCCGTCGCTCGCCTCGTATAACTCCTTGACGCGACGGCGCAAAAAACCGCCGACAACCTCTCGCGTTTGCGCTTCGTCTTCGACGTATAAAACGCTAATATCGAGAGGCGCTTCGGTTTCGGTCATGATTTCGCTACGCGTATAACTTCCTCGAGCGTAGTTTCTCCGCTAGCGACTTTGCGAAGCCCGTCGGAGAACATTTCGTCGAAGCCCGCCTTTCTCGCTTCGCTTACAATCTGCGATTTTGGCGCGTTGGCGACGATTAAGCTCGCGATATTTTCGTCAATCTCCAGCACTTCGCTGATCATCGTTCGTCCTGCGTAGCCGCTCATTCCGCACTTTGGACAACCTTCGCCTTTGTAAAAAGTAATCTTGTTCAGATCGACTTCCGAAGGCGACATATGTTTGATCCGCTCTATTAACTCTTTGGGATATTTGACCTCTTTTTTGCAATGAACGCATATTCTTCGCACAAGCCGCTGCGCCTGAATCGCCACAACCGACGAAGCGAGCAAAAACGGCTCTACGCCCATATCGGTTACGCGGGTAATCGCGCTTGGCGCGTCGTTGGTGTGAAGCGTGGTGAAAACTAGGTGTCCCGTTAGCGCCGCTTGGATCGCGATCGAGATCGTCTCTTTGTCGCGCGACTCGCCGATCATGATAATATCGGGGTCTTGGCGCAAGATCGAGCGCAAAGCGCCCGCAAAGGTCAGTCCCGCTTTTTCATTAACTTGAACCTGCTGGAGCATCTCCATACGATACTCCACAGGATCCTCGACGGTGATCATCTTATGCGTTACGCTTTTGACCTCGTTAAGCGCCGCGTAAAGCGACGTCGTTTTACCGCTTCCCGTTGGTCCCGTAACGAAAACGATCCCGTCGGGTTTTCGCATAGCCCTGCGAAAACGCTCCAGATTGGCGGGCGTGAAGCCCATCTCGTCGAGGCGAACAAGCGTTTTACTCTTGTCCAAAATCCGCATAACGATCGATTCGCCGTGAGCGATCGGGAGCGTAGAAAGACGAAAGTCGAACTCTTTGTTATCGACCGTAAAGCTAAAGCGCCCGTCTTGCGGCTTGCGCCTTTCGCCAATATCAAGATCTCCTAGAAGTTTAATGCGCGAGCTTAAAGGCGGGTAGAGATCGGCTTCGAAAACGAATTGCTCGGTCAAAACGCCGTCGATACGCACGCGCACAAGACAACTATTTTCGCTCGGTTCGACGTGAATATCGCTTCCCCTCCGAAACACAGCCGTTTTAATGATAATCTCTATTAGACGCATAACCGCCGATTCGCCGTGCGCGTTTGCCAGCGTTACCTCCGCCGCGCCCGAAGCCATCTCCCTACGGATCTCGTTTAGCGTAGAGCGAAGCCCCTCTTGCGTTTCAATCCGCGCAACGATCCTCTGCACTTCGGATTGCGCGGTGATTGCGAGAATTAAAGGTTTGTCGGGAAGGGCGCGTTGAACTGCGTCCTGCGCCGCAATATCGAGCGGATCGACGAAAGCGATCAGATAGCCGTCGATCTCTTCGCGCACGGGAACGATCGAAAAACGTTTTAGGGCATTGACGTTGAGCTTAGAAGCGAGCTTCATATCGCCCTCGAACGTGCCGGGTTCAAGGTATTGAACGCGCATTTGCTCCGCTAAGGTTTTTAGCACCGTCTCTTCGGATACAAGCCCTTCGTCGACGATGAGCTGCCCTAATTTACGCCCTTTGCTATCTTTTTTTTGTAAATCAAGGACGCGATCTAACTCCTCTTTTGTGATTAACCCAGCGGCGATTAAAACGTCTCCGAGCCTAATTTTTCTAAAACTGCTAACCGAGTAATCCATAGCGCGCTCTTACCAATATAGATGTTCGGCGACGAGTCTTCCGTCGCTGTATCTTCGAATACGCACCTTGAAGCGTCCGTTTTCGGTAATGCTATCTAGCAAAGCCTGATCGGTTCCTAAGTCGATCATATAAGAACCGTCTCCGCGTTTTTCATATTTGCCTTGCGCGTAGGCGTTAAAAACCTTAGATATGATATGCGGCGTGTCTGGCAAATAGGTATCGCCCAGATCTACGCCGTCGGCTAACGCTTGATAGAGTAGCTTTTTTTGTAACGCGACGGTCAGAATATAACTCGCGTTTTGGCGGTTGCCGGGCGTTTCGCGCATATAGATACCCGCCAGCGCGGCGTAGTCGATATAGTCGCTATTTAAGCAGGCGAAGCCGTAAGCGCCAAGAAACGTTTCGTCGTTTTTGTAAGTCCGCGCAATTTTCGCGCCCTCTAAACACGCCTTTTCGTATTCCTTTTTTTGGTAAAGCTCAAGCGTCTTATCCGTCGGCGACGCCGCGTATAGCGAAGCGAAAGCAAACGATAAAGTAATTAAAAGTCTCATCTTGTTCCTCCGTCCGATTCAATCTGTGAAAGTAAAGCGCTAAGACGAACCGACGATCGCGCGTTAAGATAGCCTTTTAGCGCGTTTATAGCGCGATCACGCGCGCCCAACTTGTAGCTTGCCTGCGCGAAAACCGCCCAACTGCGCTCGTCTTTTTCGTCTAGCTCGTTTGCTCTTAGCGACCAAGTATAGGCTTCTTGAAACTCGTTTTGTTTCAGATAGGTTTCCGCAATATCGACCGCTTTTGAGTAGGTAGGTTGCCTATTAAAAGCGTCTTCTAAATCTTTTAAGCCAGAAACCTTCGACATAGAGACGTTTGCGCCTCTTGTTGTCGATTGAGTCGGTTGCGAATAGTTTTGCGACGATCGAACGATCGGCGAAACGTTTCGCGCGGGCGGGGGCGAAGATTCGGCGATCGCCAACGCTACGCGCCGATCGAGATCGGTTATAAAATCGTAATTGGCGCTAAGTTTCATCTT
The DNA here is from genome assembly GCA_031273735.1 of Helicobacteraceae bacterium. Classification (GTDB taxonomy): domain Bacteria; phylum Campylobacterota; class Campylobacteria; order Campylobacterales; family SZUA-545; genus JAIRNH01. The sequence goes on along the minus strand of JAISRI010000056.1, from coordinate 2,829 downwards.
GGGTTTAGTCGGAACGTAACGCTCCGCTTTTGGCGGACTCGCAACCTCGATCGGAGGAGTTGGTTGGCTCTCGACCCCGATTGGTTGGGTCGATTGGTTCGCGCTCTTGGGCGGAATCTGATCGGGCGTTTTTTGTTCGATCGGTTTTGGATCGGATACGATTACGCCCCCGCCGCTAACGGTCGTTTGCGTCTGCTCTTGCGCTTCGATCTCTTTTTCGCCCAACAAAAAATAGACGATCGACGCGCCCGCTACAAGCGTTACAACGAACAAAGAGGCGGTTTTTAGTATTTTTTTTATCTTAAAAATAATCCAACTTCGCTCAAGCCGATCGATTCTATCCATTTAGAGCATTCCTAATTCAATCGCCGCCATCTCGATATATTTATTGGAAAAACGTCTCGGCAGTTTATGCGGTCTGTTTTGCTCGTAATCGTCCAATAGATCGAAAAAACGGTTCATCAGTCTGTTTAGATCGCGCAGGTTTCCGCGCGTAAGATCGTATATTCTATCAAAGTTTGCCTGACTAAAACGTTCGTAAAACTCGGAAAGCTCGCCAAGCAACAGCTTGGTTTCGATAAATCGCGGAACTTCTGCGGGTTCGATCGGAGAACAGTCGATATTCTCGAAGGTGCGCGTTCGGAAATGCTCTTTTGCCAATACGTCCTCTTGATCGACGCGGTGAACTACGACGACAAAGCGAAAAACGCCCTCGTTTGAAAGCATTCTGATCCACTCGAGGCGATCCTCGTCGTAAAGTTGCGCTTCGTCAAGCAGGATATAGATCGGCTTAATCTCTCCTTCGCTAAAAGCGGCGATAAGCCCGTGCATATCTTTTGCTTTGACGACCTTGCCGTAGAGCGACTTATATATCCCAATAAGCTGTTCATTCGTAAAGGTGGCGCTTGGATAGAAAAACATCGGATAGCGATCGCGCTGATCGTGATAAAAACGCCTCAGCACATAACTTTTGCCTGTGCCGGGCGTTCCCGTGATCAGTAGGATTTTGAATGGGTTTTTGAAAGCGTTTTCAATTCGGCTATAGACTTGACTTGTGCGCGTTAAAAGGACGTAATAAGAGTTGCTTTCGCTATCCTCAAACAACGTCCTCGCGCGCGCATAGAGCCTATCACTCGTCATCAAACTCTTTCAGCTTGGGTTCTCTATTGACCTGAACCTCTTTGATAGATTCAAGCATAGCGTCGCTATAACCAAGCGCTTTAAGCGACGGTTGCGGCTTATCATCCACAACGATACTTGGGGTAAGAACAAACACAATCTCGCGATTCTTTACGGTCGTCTTTTTGGAACCAAATAGCTTGCCCAAAAAGGGAATATCGCCCAAGAGCGGGATTTTGTTTTCGCTTACGGAGTTGCTGCTGTCGATCAGACCGCCAAGCACAATCACGTCTCTATCGCGCACACGAACAACCGAGCTAATTCTGTGGCTTTTGGTATCGGGCGCAATTTGACGGATGCCGCTTGCGTCGACAGTGCCCGCAGCGGGCGGCGGAGTTTCGTCGCTAGGACGCAACAAATCGCTAAAAGAGGGGTTTAGCCGTAGCGTAATATAACCCTCGTCGTCAATCTGCGGCGTAATATCCAAAAGCACGCCGACAAAGAGCGAATCCTGCTCTACGCTCTCCGTCGAAGAACCGCTAGAGCTACCCGAAAGCGTTGTGCTAGATAACGTTTGATAGTTTAGGTTCTTACCAACGCTAATCAGCGTAGGCTGATTATTCATTGCAAGCACTTTAGGATTGGATAGCGACTTTGCTTCGCCTTGCGTCTTTAAGAAGTTAAACATTCCAGCGGCGTTAAACCTTGCGCCGCCGCTAAAGGTAAAACTTTTCGTGGTTGTTCGATTAGACGTACGATCCTCCCAACTGTCTCTGTAGCGGTAATCGCCCAAAGCGCCGTCTTCGCCGTTACCGCCAAAGCTAACCTCTAGCGCCGACCAGTTAATACCGCTAGTATTATCGTCGTCTAATTGAACTTCGTAGATCTGAACGTCGATTAACACCTGCTTTTTAAGCGAGGTAAGGAGCTTATCGAGGTATTCGCTAACGCGATCGATCTGACGGCGCGTTCCCGTTACCGTAACCAAACCGCTGGTAGGATTGACGAACACGGAGTTCTTCGAACCCGCCGCCGCGCCGTCTTCTGGACGGTTTAGGATAGAACCGATCTCCTCGCTAAGCGTCGTCCATAGATCAAACTTCTCTTCGGTCTTGATCGTAGTCGCGCTATCGCTACTGCTTTCGCTTGAACCGGACGAACTGCTACTACCCGTAGCGGTGCCAATTTTAACGTCTGCAGTGCTCGATCCAGAGCGGCTGTTATTAACGAAATCCACTCTGAACAACCGCGTATCCAGATAACGAATAGTTAGCAGATCGTTAACAAGCGTTCCGTGCAAATTCGCTCTTTGCAAGAAGAAATCAACCGCCTCGTCGGCGCTAACCGCGCGCAAAGTTACATAACCGATCTTCGCCGATTCAAACTGCGCTTGCGTCCCCTCCCCTTCAATTGAAAGAGATAAATCGCACTCCTCAATAATCGACAAGAGCGCGTCTTTAAGCCCGATCGGCTCCTTGATCGACACGTCAAATCTTTCCCCAGGGCAAGCCGCGTATGTTGCGACCGCCAAAGCGAACGCAATAGTCAATGCTCTTAGCGCTCTCATTTTCATCCACCTACCTTCACGATGTATTTGTTTTTCTGCGCGCCGTCGTTTAGCGATAGCGCCTTTCTTGCTTTGCCGTTGATTAAGATCACAGAATCAACCAACACTCTTTGAATCCTCCAACCGCCAACGGTCGTTTCTCC
>JAISRI010000230.1 GCA_031273735.1 Helicobacteraceae bacterium | reverse complement strand
AGAGAGAGAGAGAGAGAGAGAGGACTTCCAAACTTAAACGAAGCTGAAGTCTTTGATAGGTTGAATAGTTTCAACCAAACTGAAGCCTTTGGCAAGGCGGACAAACTAAGCGAATTCATCGCCGCTCCTTTTGATGGATTTTTTCGTAAAACGAAAAATTAGCGGATATTCTACTATCTTTTGACTTACGTTGTTGCTAATTGTAAAAAAATAATCGAAAAATTATCAAAAACCAATAAAATCGCCCTTTGATCTTATTCTCGTTGTTCTACAAACAACTAGAAACCGCGCTTTCGCGAGTATGACGGCGCGCGCGACATAGAGCGGGTTTTACTTGTCTGCAACCGCGATTTCTACGTTTTTGCCGCGCTAATATCGCTTGATAGCCGCTCTAATATGCGGCGAATGAGTTAGGGGTTTTGCCTGCGAGATTTATTGACGCACTCTAGCAGGAGAATAACGGCGGCGGCGAAAATTGGCAAATGTCCTAGAACCTCGTCCAATCCAAGAATGACGGCGGTTGTGGTAAAAGAGGCGGCTAGCGCGAGCATTACTATACGATTGGCGACGCCAAGCGCGAGCATAGCGCCCAACGTTAGCTCCGATATGCCAATAAAATAGACAAAATGCAAATCGCTTATCCGATCCATTCCTAGAATAGAAAAGAAATTAAAAACGGGATACGTTTCTACAAATACCAGCCCCATACCCGGGTTGATCAGCTTTTCCGTTAGGGCGAGCGCCACAAGTTGCAAACCGATACCAACGCGAAGTATCGTAATCGATAACCTCCAAAGCCACCCGTCGCTGTTGAAGCCCGTCCAGCGATCCGCCACGTTAAGAATATGCCCGTTTAGGATCATAAAAATGGCGATGGAGATAAACTCAAATACGTAATTCAGCGAAAGAGAAGCAAAAATATACGCCATAAACGCGGCGGTTAGTAGCAAGACAAATCCCGATAGGGCGACGCTAAACGACGAGCATACTACGACGGCAACCTGCAAAACGACGCCTAGCATTAGCAGGTTTTCAGGCAAGATCAGATTGGGAGCGAGAAAGCCGCCTTGCAATAAAAGCGTAATGAAGAAAACGTTAATCATAATCATAAAATAGGACATATAGATTTTACGGCTTATTCCTGGCGCGCCGCAGATTAGTTTGTCCGTAAGCCAAAAAAAGCGGCTATAGCGAGTTAGCGCTATGGCGATAACGACGCAAACAAACACGGCGACGGTTAGTAAGATACTAATCGAGTCAAAAGGCAACGCGGCGTTTTTCATCTCTTCGGGCGCGACAAACCACTGAACGTGAGCCTGCGCGATAGAGGGAGACAAGATAAACGCCGCCAACAAGCAAAGAACTTTTTTCATTTAATTTCCTCAGACGGCGCTTCTTCGCCGAGCGTATTCAAAAAAGAGAGCAACTGTTTCCTTTGGTGCGGAAGCAATCCCGCGGGGCGAATATCGATATGTCGCGGCGGCAGTATATTAGGATTTTGATAATGCTCGATAACCTCTTCAAGCGTTTTATATCTGCCGTCGTGCATAAAAGCCCGCGCATATCGAAGATTGCGTAGCGAAGGCGTTTTATACGCGCCTTTTAGATCCGCGCCCTCTTGCTTGACGTATAGCGTTTTGGGGCAATTTTCAGGGGCGTTCCAATTTAGGCAATTAAATTCGCTATCAAGGAGGAGTTTGACGCCGTTTAATCGATCGCGCATAGGCTTATTTGGATCGTCGGAGCCAATGGCGAAAAAACCTGAATTGGAAAACATTGCTCCGTAATGGCAGTTGATACAACCGACTTTCGCGTCGAGAAAGAGTTTTAGCCCCGCCGTCTCCTTTTCGTTTAGAATGGTTGCGGCTCGCGCATAGTTTTTCGTAGCGATTGCGTCGACGTAGAGATCAAAGCGCGAAGTAGCGGGCATTAGCCCCGCCTCAAAAGCGGCGATACTTTTCCCCAATTTAACAAAGAGTTTATTGATTCCTTCTTGTTGCGCGGCGGAAAGTTTTCGCCAGTTTTCTTTTGCCGTCAGCGGCGAGGCGTGCAAAGGCGTATTTGTCAGATCGACTTGCCGACAAGGCGCTAATAGCGCGGGAAAAGCGCTTGCGTATTGCGCGCACATATGCTTAACCGCCTGCAAGCGGCTAGTCGCATGCTCGGAGGGATTTTCAATAGAGGCAAGCGATTGGCTCCAAAGCGAGTCCGCGCGACCGTCCCAAAAAAACCAATCTTGCAACGCCGCTCCAAGCAATCCCGGCGCGCGATGAGGCGCGCTCGGATCAAGACGAAAAGTCGCTAGATTTACGTCTTGATAGCCATATTCCGGTTGGTGGCAAGTCGCGCAGGCGACCCGCCCCGAAGCGCTTAGCCCAACGTCGCTAAATAGCCGCTCGCCAAGCTCGATAGCGTCGCGATTGTAGAGTAACTCGTTTGAAACGTTTTTGGCGGCTACGCCATAATCCGAAAGCCGCAGATTCTGCATACGGCGGATCTCTTCGTCCGTCCATATCCGATCGGTATCCGCGCCGCCATAATAGAGCGGTAATAGAACCGCCAACGCTAAAAACAACCCAAATACCGCCGCCGCCAGAATCGTTAGACGCATACGCGCTAAAGCTCTACCATAAGTTCTTGACGAAGCGCGATAGCGCCGTTATGCAGTATTTCTATAATCCAACGTCCGGGCATATTAAAACTTAAGCCTTTGATCTGATAGCTTCCCGGTCTCTTTTCGACAATTTTGGGGGAGACGGGCAGTCCGTGGGCATGCTCAGGCATACGCCCTCGAATCTGAAAACTTAATCCCGCCGCTTCGCCGCCGCCTCTGTCTGTAACCGCAAGATCCCACTCGTAAAACCGATTGACGACAATCGGATCGGGCAGAGAGGCGACTTTTACAATCGCCTCCGCCGCGCGCGCCTCTTGCAAAAACGCGCAAGATATAAGCGCTATAAAATAGGCTTTAACGCCTTTAATAACGTATTGCATATCGAAAATTATAGCGTCAAGCGACTTAATTTTGACGCAAAACAAGCGGCGCTATTCTCGCAGAAACGACAAACGGGCGCGAACGAAGGCGCTATGTTTCTTGATATAATGCGCTATTTAAGGAGCAAAATGCGCGCGACAAAGAATCCGTTGGCGAAGCGAATTATTCCGTGTCTTGATATCAAGAACGCTCGCGTGGTCAAAGGCGTTAATTTTGTCGGCTTGAGCGACGCGGGAAACCCGATCGAGGTTGCGCGGCGTTACAACGACGAAGGCGCGGACGAAATAACCTTTCTTGACGTAACGGCAAGCCATGAAAATCGCGGTTTGATCGTCGAGGTTTTGCGCGAGGTCGCCAAAGAGGTTTTTATCCCGCTTACGGTTGGCGGCGGTATAAACGCGCTTGAAGACATTTACGCGCTTTTAAGCGTCGGTTGCGACAAAGTTAGCCTTAATTCTGGCGCCGTCAAAAATCCGAGTTTTATCAACGAGGCGGTTTCGCGTTTTGGCTCCTCGACAATCGTTGTGGCGATCGACGCAAAAAAAACGGGCGATCGACATAACGTTTATATTCACGGAGGACGGATCGATACGGGTTTAGACGCGCTTAAATGGGCAAAAGAAGCGGAAGATCGCGGCGCGGGCGAGATTTTGCTGACCTCTATGGATACCGACGGCGTAAAAAACGGCTATGATTTGGAGATTACAAAAGCCGTTTGCGACGCTCTAACGATTCCCGTTGTGGCAAGCGGCGGCGCGGGAACTATGCGGCATATCAAAGAGGCGTTTGACGCTGGAGCGGATGCGGCGCTCGCGGCGTCGATCTTTCATTTCAGAGAGATTGCGATCGTCGATCTGAAAAAGTACCTAATTCAAAACGAGGTGGAGGTTAGATTATGATTGTGTGCGCGGGAAAAAGCGAAAGGTTTGATTTTGCGATGCCGATCGGAGTAGGGCTGATCAACGCGGCGATCAACCTGACGCAACTATGTATAATGCAAAGACCGAAGTTTTTGCTTTTTGTCGGCACGGCGGGCAGTTACGAGGATTACGATTTTCTCCAGATCGTTACCTCGCAGGGCGCGGCGAATATAGAGCTTAGTTTGTTGCAAAACCAAAGCTATACTCCGATCGACAACGTGCTATTAAGCGCGGGCGATCTTGTCGCTCACGAAACGCTTGTCAATTCAAGCAACTACATCACAACGGACAAGACGATCGCCAAGATGATGAAAACTCACAAGGTGGGACTGGAGAATATGGAGTTTTTTTCCGTCGTTTCCGTAGCGCGAGAGTTTGGCATTAGCGCGGGCGGCGTTTTTTGCGTAACCAATCACGCCTGTCCGGAGGCGCATAAAGAATACGACGCAAACCATAGCGCGGCGTTAGACGCGCTTGATCGATACGCGAAAAAAGAGCTTATACCGCGCCTTAAATGAAGGAGTTTCTACTCGATTACTCTTTGGAAGAGCTTAGTCGGATTGTAACGCCGCCCTACCGAGCGAAACAGATTTTTCAATGGGTTTATCAGCGTTACGTCTCAGATTTTAGCGATATTTCGACGTTGCCGAAAGCCGTTCGCGACGAGTTAAACGAACGCTTTACGCTAAAGGCGGTTTCGATCGCCGCGAAACAAACAAGCGTCGATGGAAGCGAAAAGTATCTTTTTCGTCTGGCGGACGATCATACGATCGAGGCGGTTTTGCTATTGATGCGCGAAGCGCAAGAAGACGGCGATCGCGTAACGCGGCAGGCGCAATGGACGATCTGCGTCTCTACCCAAGTAGGCTGTAAGATCGGTTGCGCTTTCTGTATGACGGCAAAAAGCGGTTTCAAACGAGATTTGAGCGCGGGCGAGATTGTCGCGCAGGTTTTGGCGATCAAACGCGATCGACAAATGCCGTCAGAAAAGAGTTTGAACGTCGTTTATATGGGAATGGGCGAGCCGTTGGATAATCTTGAAAACGTCGTCAAAGCGATCGCTATTCTTTCTTGCGAATTTGGACTGCATATCTCTCCGCGCCGTCAGACGCTCTCTACCAGCGGCATTTCGCCCAAGATAGAGGCGCTAGGCAAGATGAATCTGGGCGTTTTGCTTGCGATCTCTTTGCACGCGATCGACGACGAAACCCGCTCAAAGCTAATGCCGATCAATAAAGCCTACAACATAGAGTCGATAATCGGCGCGGCGCGGCGCTTTCCGAT
>JAISRI010000218.1 GCA_031273735.1 Helicobacteraceae bacterium | reverse complement strand
AGCTTTAGAATCTGTTTGAACTTACGCTCAGATATGTGCGTTCTTCTTAAATACTTGTTTTTCATGGTCATATCCTAGCTTCAATAGGATTAGAGGATACCTAAAGTAGGATTGACCCTAAAGTATTTTGAAATAAATATGGATTATGAAAAAGAAATTGAAAATGTATACGAATGGATAAAAGAAGAATTGGATCGAAGGAATTAAAACTCTAAAAAATCGGACATAACGTAGAGAATACTAGCAAAAGCCGCTTTGCTACGGGAACAACCGATTGTTTGCGGCGAGCGTTGGGGCGGAAATTTCGCGCTAAAAACGATATTTGCGCGTTTTAATTGATTCGCGGCGCTTGTTTTTCGTTTTCGCAAGGAGTATACTCGTTGCGTTACCCACGTTTCAAAAAATGGAGGGCTGGAATGAAAAAGAAAAAGGCGTTAGCCGCGTTAGCCGTAGGCGCTTTTATCGTTGCGATCGGCGCGTTTTTCTACACGCTTAAAGTCGCGAAGGCTACGAGCTACCTTAGCGACGATTCTAGCGCCTGTATCAACTGCCACGTAATGAACGTTTCATACGCTACTTGGGAGCATAGCGCGCATAGAGAGGCGGCAAAATGCGTTGATTGCCATCTGCCCAGCGAAGGGATCGCCAAGTATATCGCCAAAGCTCGCGACGGCTTTAACCACGCGAGCGCTTTTACGTTTGGAGATTTCAAACAGCCGATCAGAATTAGCGAAGACGGCGCGAAACGCGTTCAGGCAAATTGCGTTTCTTGTCATTTAGAAGCGGTAAAAACGATCGAGCGAAACGCCGCTCTAAACCATCGCTTCGACGAAGAGAATCGTCCCTGTTGGTCGTGTCATCGCGAAACGCCGCACGGCTCGGTTCGCGCTTTGAGCGCCGCGCCTAATACGCTGGGCGTTCGCAACGTTAAATAAAAGAGGAGGAAAAATATGAAAAAGTATATCGCGCTTTTAAGCGTTTCGCTTATAGCGATCGTAGCTCTAGGTTTTCTAGCTACTGATATAAACGCAAAGGAAGAAGAGAGAAAACAGATCAACGCGGGCAGACCGATCGCGATCGAAAAGCCTACTTTTACTTCGCAGTGGCAGCGTTACTTTCCGCGCCAATTTGACGGTTGGAAAAATACCAAAAAAAGCGCGGATATAGTCGATATGATCGACAAATATCCCGCGCTTGCGATCGTGTGGGCGGGCTATCCTTTTAGCAAGGATTACAACGCGCCGCGAGGGCATTACTACTCCGTGCAAGACAACGTCAATACGCTTCGTGTGGGCGCTCCTAGCGATAAGGTCGATAGCCCGCTTCCTACCGCCTGTTGGACGTGCAAATCGCCCGACGTCGTTCGGCTGATGGAGACTAAGGGCGATATGGAGTTTTATACGGGTAAATGGGATAAATGGGGAAGCGAAATCGTCAATCCGATTGGTTGTTACGATTGTCACTATAAAGGCGAATTAAAAGTAAAGCGATCGTTTCTCGACAAAGGCTTGCAGGAGGCTAAATTGCCTACTTTCGCGGATTCTACGCACCAAACAAAACGCGATCTAGTATGCGCCCAATGCCATAGCGAATACTACTTCCGCCCGATACAAAACGGCGAAACGACGGCTATGGTCGTTACTCTTCCTTGGAAAAACGGTTTGGGGGTAGAGGAGCAGATGAGCTACTACAACGACGGCAAAAACTTTCCAAACGGCAAGCCGTTTTTTGATTTTGAAAACAAAATTTCCAAAGCGAAAATCGTCAAAGCGCAACACCCCGATTACGAGTTGCATTTAACGGGTATTCACGGCAAAAACGGCGTTTCCTGTGCGGATTGCCATATGCCGTATAAACAAGAGGGCGCGATCAAATACTCCGATCATCGCGTTCAAAGCCCGTTTGAAACTATGGATACAAGTTGTATGGTCTGCCACAGAGAGAGCGAAAACAAACTTAAAGCGATCTTAAAAGAAAAATACGATCGCAAAGAGTTGTTGTTTGGCGTAACGGTCAATAATCTAGCAAGCGCGCATCTCGAGGCAAAACAAGCGTGGGATAGCGGCGCAAGCGACGCGGAGATGGCAAACGCGCTTAATTTGATACGCGAAGGGCAGTGGAGATGGGATTATGCGGTGGCAAGCCACGGCGGGTTTTTCCACGCTCCCGACGAAACGCTATTTATACTCGCAAAGGCTAACGACTACGCGCAACAAGCTCGCGTCGCGTTGAAAGAGATTTTAGGCAAACACGGCGCGGCAAATTACGTCGTTCCTGATTTTAGCTCCAAAGAGAAGGCGCAAGCGCTTGCGGGTTGGGATATGAAAAAACTCGTCGCCGAAAAACAGACGTTTAAAGATACGCTTGAGCAAACGTGGATCAAAGCGGCGAAAGAAAACGGCGTTTTAGACGAGGCGCTAAGAGATTACAAAGACGATCGCGCCTCTTGGTTTGGCTCGAAATAGGCGGCGCGGGATAGGCGATTAAATCCCGCCGCCTTTGGTAAAGCAAGCCAGCAAAGCTCGCTCCGCCGTTCTCTTTCGTTATTCCCGCGCGTTAGCTTTGCGGCGGGGTAACTTTCGCGGATTTTTCGCGCAAGATTGGCGCAATTGGGCGGCGAACGGTTTATAAAGATTTTTCATATGAGATTAGCGCCCAAGAATCGTTGCGAAAGCGGGGCGTTTTGCCTTCGGACAGACAACGATCGAAATAATCGGCGGCGCGTTTTTCTTCCTCTTTGGATAAATTGTCCGACATTCCCGCAATCGCCTCTATAAACGCCGCTTTTGTTTTTGGCGGATCGTTTTGAGGATCGCCGATCGGAGCAAAATCAACTTTTGCGTATATTCCCATTTCAAAAAGAATGTTAAGAATATAAATATAATCCGGACGACCTACAACCTTTCGTTCTAAAACCTCTAAAAGCTCGTTATGCAGAAAACTCTTACCTACTTTAGCCGTGATATAAACCGCTTTTTGCGCGTGATCGTCAATTTGTTTCAACACGCTTTTCATATCCGCTACTTCCATACAGCGCGAGGCGATAACAATATCGCATTTTGGCGCGATCGCCCAATCGCCCTCTATATCGGCTTGAAAACTGACGATATTGGTTAATCCTTTTTGTTTTTGCAACTCTCGTAAAATCTTTAACATTTCGCCCGAAAAGTCGAAAGCGTAGATCTTTTCTAAATACGGCGCGAACGCTAGGCTAAAAGTCCCCGCGCCGCAACCGATCTCAAGCATAGTTTGCGCGCCGCTAAGATCGACTTTGCTTTTTATGTAGTCGTTGTATAACCCGTCGCCAGCCATCTTTTCGCCCATTTTTTCGGCGCGTTTGTCCCAATCTTTGGCGCTTTTTATCCGATCGCCGTTAAGAGCTTTATGCGATCGGTAGAGCGCGCCAAAATCGATCTCCTCTATGCGTTTATAACCGCCCAATTTCAAAAACCTCTTAAACGCGAATAGCGCGTGTTTCTCTGCATAGGTATTTCGCCTACGCCTTTAATCAGCGCCACCATTTCGTCGGTAGCCATAGAATTAGAACAGCCCGTAGCCGCCACAACGTTTTCTTCCATCATCGTGCTACCTAGATCGTTCGCCCCAAAGCGCAAAGCGAGTTGCCCGATATATGCGCCTTGCGTAACCCAACTTGATTGGATATTCTTAAAGTTGTCCAAATAGAGCCGAGCGAGCGCCAAAAGCCGCAAGTAGCGGTTGGAGCTTTGTTTGCTCAGATCGGGACGGAGTTTTTGCAAGGGGGTGCGATCAGGTTGGTAGCTCCACAAAATAAACGCGGTAAAACCTCCCGTTTTGTCCTGCTGGATTCGCAAACTTTCAAAATGATCGATTATCTCTTCGTCGCTTTCGCCCAAACCAAAAACCATCGTCGCGCTCGTCGTCATTCCCAATTCGTGCGCCTCGCCGTGAATACGTAGCCAATCGGCGACGCTAACCTTATTGGGGCTGACGTATGATCTGACGCGATCGCTTAAAATTTCCGCGCCCGCGCCCGGCATAGCGCCCATTCCGCGATCTCTTAGCCGCGCTAAAACCTCTTTTGTGGTTATGCCGCTAATTTTCGCGATGTAGGCGATCTCGACGGCGGAGAAGCCGAGTATATCTATCGATGCAAAGGTCGTATGTATATGATCGACAAGATTTTCGTAGTAGTCGATCTTCAACGCGGGATTAACGCCGCCTTGAAAAAGAATCTGCGTGCCGCCGATGGCTATTAGCTCCTCGATCTTGCGGTCGATCGTTTCATAGGGCAACACATAGCCGTTTTTGTCTCCATGTTTGACGTGAAAGGCGCAAAACTTACAGCCGATATGACAAATATTTGTGTAGTTGATGTTTCGATCGATAATAAAAGTGGTTACGCGATCGGGGTGCAAGCGCCGTTTTCGCTCCAATGCCGCCGCTCCTAAAACGTTTAGATCGTCGTTTATTCTCGTTAGCGCTTCTCGTTTTGTCATAAGCAATTATAGAGAAAACGAGTATAATTTAGGTTTTGTATAGTAAAAGAGCGAGTATAATTCACGCCTTTAGGGTTAAAGGAAGCGTTAATGGCTACAATCGAGCTTGACAAAATAGCGCGCGATATTTCGAGGGAGGCGTTGGAACTACTCGATAGAACCGCGACGCCCGCTTTGCCGCTCTACTACGCGAAAGCGTTTTCGGATGTCGCCGAGAAATACGGCGCTCAGATCGAACGCGAACTAAACGATCGGTATCTGAATCCCGATTCCGCCGCTCATAAAAGCCTTGAATTGTCTTTGGAGCTAGCGCGGGATACGTTGCGGGAATACTCTACGAGCGCGTTGCGGTTTAAGGATATTGCAAACGAGCGAGAATCTACGCTCGATCTTAAAAAACTGGAGCGCGACGCCGCGATCCCCGTCGCAATTCTCGAGGAGATAAAATTACATTTTGGCGAACTTAACGGCGAAGTGAAAAAAGCCGAAGATACTATCGTCAGGCTAGAGGGCGATCTAAATAAGGTCGAAGTAGATAGCTACGTCGATTCTCTTACGCGCCTAAGAACGCCGATGTTACTTAAGCGCCAGCTTGGACAGATTTTGGAGGTCGGCTTAAACCGCGATCTCGATCTGTGGATCTCGCTTGTGGCGATCGACGATTACCACGATTTGAAAGAAAAATACGGCTATGTCGTTACGGAGAAGATTTTGCTTTTTATCGCAAAAAGTCTGCAAGGCTCGATCAGAAGCGACAACCGTATCTACCGCTACAACGAAAGCCCAAAACACGAAAACGTCTTTTGCGTCGTCTTTAACCGATCGGATCAGGAACGCGCCCGCCTAGCCATAAAGCGAGTTCAATCGCGAGTGGAGACGAGCAAACTTGTCTATCAGGATAAAATTATGGACGTTACGATCGGCGCCGCGCTTATTGCGCACCGCGCCGCAGATACGACAGAGTCGATCTGCGCTAGAGCGGAAGCGGCGCTAAATAAAGCGCTTAAACAAGAAAAAAGCGCCGTTCTCATTCTTGAGAATTAGGAAAGGGTAACTTATGCATTGGATTGATATTGTAGTTTTGGTTCTTATCGTCGCGTTGGGAGTGCAAGGGGTTTTTCGCGGCGCGATCAGAGAAGTATTCTCTCTTGTAGGCGTAGGGCTTGGCGTATTTTTGGGATCGCGCCTCGCGTTTAAGGTAGGTAGCTGGGCATCAGAACATTCGTTTCAGCTTACCAACGAAGGAGCGATAAAGCTGGCGGGCTTCGCGATTATTTTTATCTTGGTCTGGCTTGTTTGCTTTTTGCTTGGTCTGTGGCTTTCAAAACGCATTCGCGCTAAAGAGAGTATGAGCCGCGCTTTAATGGTTTGGTTCGATCGTATGTTGGGCTTCTTGCTCGGCGCGGCGAAGGTCTTTGTTCTCTTTTCGATCATAGTCTATGCGCTTATAAAGTCATCGAGGGCGGCGAAACGGCTACCGATCTTGTCGATAGCGTAAAAAACAACGAAAGCGAAGGAGAGTAAAGATGAGCGTTAAAACAAAAATCGGCTTTGAAGAAGCCCTATCGCGCTTT
>JAISRI010000177.1 GCA_031273735.1 Helicobacteraceae bacterium | reverse complement strand
AACTGCTTGAAAAACAAAAAGAGGGTAAAAAACGAATGAAGGCGATCGGCAAAGTAGCAATCCCGCAAGAGGCGTTTTTAGCCGTTCTGAAAATCGACGCTTAAACGCCTATCCGCGCTATTTGGATTCCCGCCTTCCTCCGCGATTGGCGCTTCCTGCGGAAGTTATCGCTTCGTCGCGGGAATGACTGTTTGTGGGTTTTGTCGCATTAAAGACGAGTTTAGGAATACGTTGGTTTTGGTTTGGATTCCCGCCTTCCTTTGCGATGGACGTTTCGTCGCGGGAATGACATAGAACGAAGGTTTAAGGCGTAATCTAAGGTTTTTTTGAATACGTTGGGTTTCTTGTTTGGATTCTAGCGATTCGCCTAAAGTTGTTGGGGGATTTATTGCTATTTGTGGAATGGTAGTTGCTAATTAAGCAAAAAAACGAAAGGAATTATAAATGCGTTACGCGTTTGTTTGGCTTTTTATCGCAATTTATCTAGTAGCGGCGAACGTTTATCAGGTTCCGCTGGAAAACGGCGCGTGGCGGCTTATCGGAATCAACGGCTTTGTTCAGAAATCGCCGCTTGGCTTTGAAAGCGGCGGCGACTGGACGACTATCAAAGACTACAACGACGACGATGGCAATTTTACGCGGGATCGTTTAAGCGACGGCGCGATTAACTCTTCAATAAACCACGATCAAGGCGACGAAGTTCTCTCTACGATCGGGCTTAAAATTCTGAAAAACGATTCTGGTTTGATTACCGCCGCGATCAACTATGAAATCCTTAATAAAAACGCTAATAAATCTATGTTGGGAATGTTTGTAGCAAGCGCGGGCGAAGGCAGAAAAGCCGATTTAGAGATTCGCTTTCAAGAGGATTATAAGGGTAAAACTTTTTATATTAAGTTCAATGATAACGGATTGGTTATGCAGGGCGTTTTTGATCCCAAATATACTCAAGGCGCGCCCGCTACGCTCGAAGCGAAAAAAGATTCGGCTACGGAAGTTTCGCGTATTCTCGATCTGATCGACGCGAATCTAAGCGACAATAATTTAAGCGCGTTCGATTACTTTTCGGTTTCGTGCCACAGCCTTTATTGCGTCAATAACTCGATCATAACGGGCGGTCGCCAAAAACTATTGGACGGTTCGCTTATCGCCTATTCGTGGAATCAAGCCTCGCAAACATGGGCGATTTTTAATTCAAAGAGCCAAAATAACGACTTCGATCATTTTGAGGCGGGCAAAGCCTATTGGGTTAGGATCGACGCGCCAAACAACGCAAACGCGGGGTTAATTTTAGCCGCAAGCGATCTAACCAAAGAGGTTTATAGTAATAAGCTAAATAGCGGCTGGAATATGCTTAGTTTTAACGATAGCTTTTTACGGCACACGCCTTCCGCAGTTTTCGCGCCAAGCGCGAATCTTGTAGGCTTACAGGTTAGAGATAATTTTGCGAAAAATATCGTTAAAATTAACGTAAGCTCCGCCGCCGACGCGGCAAAAGAGTTTAACCGCAATATATACGAGCTAAATCAAAAGGGCGAAAATGGCTGGAAGATCAGAGCGTATCCCGCCAAAAACGCGAGCGGCGGCGATGGGATCGTTTTGATTAGCGACGAGGATTTTGGCGTTACGGCAAACGGATTAAAAACCGTCGCCAATCAAGAGCTATTATCGGGCGCGATCGAAACGCCAATTTTTAATATGACGCGAGTAGACGAGCATATTTTGGCGCTAAGAGCAAACGAGGCGCTTTTTGGCGCGAACGCTCTAAATCAAAAAAACGCCGCAATACAGATCGGCTTTGCGGGCGATAATATAATGAGCGCGATCGATCTTAGCGGCGCGACAAACTATGAAGCCGTTTTAAGAGCAATCAATTCGGCTTTGGCGACAAATAGTTTGACAAAGAGCGGCGCCGTTCTGATCGACGAAGATTTTAGCGACGAATATAAAACCGTCTTGGTATCCGCTAATAAAAGATTATATGCGCGAGATACGACCTTTTTACGGCTTTTTGATTACGACGACGCTTTGTCGGGCGAAGAGTTTTTATTACGCGGCGTTTCGGACGTTTTTATTGCATATAATAGCGATATTGCAAGCGAAATTAACGGCTATACCAGCTCTACGGGCATTATCGCGTATAAGGTTTCGCCAAATCGCATTTTATTAAGCTCGATCGCTACTAGAGACTTCGAGCTAAAAGAGCTTGGAAAACGCTCTCAATTTACCGATCGCTATCTCTACGAGGAGAGTAATCAAACGGCAAAAGGCGCGATCGACGAGGTATATTCGCATACGGCGCTTTCAAGCGCGGCGATCGACGAAAACGGCACGCCTTACAAAGCGGCGGTTTTAACCGACGATCTAAGTTTTACGGCGCAATTTAGCGCGGATTTTCCTATTGACGGCGCTCTTTATAATTTACAACGCGCCGCCGGAGATTCTAGCGCGCCGGATATTATCGTAAGCGGCGTTACGAGAGACGACAAAACTATCTTATGGCGGCAAGCCGATCTAACCGTCCCCGTCGATAGCCAACGAAACGCTCTTTCGCGCTTTAACCTTTATAAGTTGCATAAAGATCGCGGTTATTGGGTTTATATGCGGCAGAGCGGCGCTCAAAGCGCCGTAACAAGCGGCGCGAAAGAGCTAAATAGTAAGATAACGCGCAGATATTCAAATATATTCGATTCAAACGGATCGAACGCGATCGCAAAAACGCGCAACAATATCTCTTTAGATATTTCGATCGACGCGAATGGATTTGACGCTATAACGCAAAATCCGATCGAGATGCCCGAAAACGTATTTTTGCATATCGACGGGCGAAGCGCGCCGCTTCTAAAAAACGGGGCAAGCCACAACTACTTTGCGGAGCTTAACGATCGCGATTTAGAAGCGCTGAGCGAAAAGCCGTTTAACGCGCCGCAAACGGGCTTGGGGTTGTATTTGACAAGCGGACTTGGCGCTAGCGTTTTGGACGAGCGGCTAACATTTGATAACCGCAAACCGCGCCCGATCGAATACGCCTTCGATACGAAAGAAAGCGGGGGAAATCGCAGCGGTTTAATTATCGATCGTAAAGAGGCGGCAAAAATATATATATACGAGGGTAATCTATCCGACAACGGCAATAGCGCGGAGCTGATCTACGAGGGAGCGCAAGAGAGATTAAATATCCTTTCGCTTTACGAGATAAATTATGATCATCATAAACCTTTTTACGATTTAAGGATCATAGGCGAAGCGCCAAACGGCTTACAATCCGACTCGCGACGGCTTTTTTACGCGCCGCTTTACAAAGGAACGCATCTGCTTTCGGTTAACGCAATTACGGACGGAACGCATGAGAACGTTACGCCGATCGCGTTTGATTTGGACGGACAAAATTATAAAGCGTGGGTGGATAACTATGGCGCGCCGACTAATAGCGGCGTTCAGCTTTCTTTAAGCGACAACGAATATAACGCGACCGATAGCAATACAACAGCTATAGTATATCAATCCAAAAACCTGTCTTTTCCAATTAGCGGAACGCCTATTAGCTCTGATCTCGATTTAGACGGCGTTACTGTGGGTAGAATTGTCTATACCCTTTCGCAACAAGGCGATCTATTTTATTTTTATCATAAAGAGCGCGATCGACTTGCCTACGGATACTTTAACGATACAAATGGGACGATCAATTTAACGCCGATCGATTCCAACCAAACGATCGTCGATCCGCGCAGAGTAACGGCGAACGAGGAGGAACCGGTCGATCCCGATCAGGAAGCGCCGATCGACCTCGATCACGAGATCGAAGAGACGGTCGTCAGCGAGGAGGAACCGAGCGACCCCGACGATCCTGATCAGGAAGAATCAAGCGACTCCAACGAGGAGTAACCGATTGATTCTTGTTAAACGATCGTCAATTTGCGCAGAACGCCGTAAATATCGTTACACGTTTTTGATTTTTCGGTTATTCCCGCGTCCCTTCCCGTCGCATTGCGAAGCCGACGCTTCGCAACGCGACGAGAAAAATTGCGAAAAACGACTAAGACTATAACGGAAAAAGGGGGATAAAAATGGACGCGAATTTTGTATCGATCTTAGAGCGATTGGTAAATGAACAGGGCAAAGAGGCGCCAATAAACGCCGCAAAAGCAAAAGCGCTTTTGGGCGACTATTCAAAGAACGAGTTTAAGAAAGAACGGCATTTATTGCTAATCGCGATCGAAGCGGGAGCGGCGCAAGAGATCGCAAACGCAAACGATCTAGCGATATGCAAAAAAACGACAGATACGATCGTTAAGTCAAGATCGTTTTATAGAAGAATCTATGGCTACCGAAATCGTCGATCTATTAGCGCTTGTTCTGCACGGTGATCGAAGTCTATCTATCGTAAGCGCCGCGCAACCGCAAAAAAAGCGTAAGTCGCTCAAAAAAATAATCGGCGCGACTACGCTAATCGTTTTAGTTTTAACGGCGGCGGGATATTTTACATATAAGTATTTGGCGTATAAGCGCTTGGTAGATAGCGCGTTTGATCGCGGCGTTGCGGCTCAAGAAAGAGGCGATTATCAAGAAGCCGTTAAACAATATACGCAAGAGATCAGTCTCGATCCGCAGTTTGCGACGGCTTACGGAAATCGCGGGAACGCTTACTATTATTTAGGCGATTACAAAAACGCGACAAGCGACGCTAGAAAAGCCTGCGATTTAGGCGACTGCATCTCGTTCAAGTTCTTAAAATATAAGAATGCGCTAAGCGATTAGCCGCAAAAGGCGCGTTTGATAATCGCAAGGCGATTTTATTAAAATTACGGCGATTTTAACGGGCGGGAGTTAGAAAGCGAATGGTTTTATGCGGGATAGACGAGGCGGGGCGCGGGTGTTTGGCTGGTCCTATGGCGATCGCGGGGGCGGTTTTAGAGCGTTCGATCAAAGGGTTAGACGATTCTAAAAAACTAACGCGCGAAAAACGCGCCGAATTATTTGAGACGATCCAAAAAAACGCCGTTTTTCATATCGTTTTGTTTAGCGCGGGCGAGATCGACGAAAAAGGGTTAAGCGCGTGCTTAAAAGCGGGTTTAATAGAGATCAAAGCCGCGATCAAAGCCGATCGCTATCTTTTCGACGGCAATTGCTCGTATGGCGTTAGCGGCGTAGAAACGCGGGTTAAAGCCGACGCAAGCGTGGCGCAAGTCGCGGCGGCAAGCATACTCGCAAAAGTCTCCAAAGATCGCGCTTTGCTACAACTCGCCGAAAACTACCAGCAATACGGCTTCGATCGCCATCAGGGCTACGGCGTTCAGGCGCACTTGAAGGCGATCGCCGCGTTTGGTTTAACGCCGTTTCATCGGAGAAGTTTCAAAGGATGCGATCTGAAAACTATCGATCTTTTCGCGAAAAATTCGCTAAACTATTAACTATGAACTACGAACAAAGATTAAAGATGCGTTTAGTAGCGCCGCTTGCGCCGCTCGTTTTTGCTCTGTCGCTCGACGCGGGTTGGGCGATCGACGAGGTAACGACATACGCGGGCGGCGACAAATTTTACAGTCGTATCGCGATGGATTCTGGGCGTTACAAAAACCAAACCGCAGGCGAAACGCTTATTATCGATCTGAAAAAAGAAACCGTCTATTTTTTGAACGATAAAGAAAAGCGCTATTTTGGCGGTAAATTAAACGACGTGATCGCCGATCTGCGCAAAAACGCTATGAGCGAGATGAACGAAGAAGAAGACCTCTTTCCAGCCGCCGAAGAGACGGAAGAGAAGCCAGTCGAGATTAAGCGGGTAAAAGAGAGCTTTAGCGTTGGCGGTTTTACGGGCGAAAAATATCAGATTTTGGAAAACGGCGAGCTAAAAAAAGAGCTGTTTATAGCGCGGACATTAACCGCGAATAGCGAAATCGATCCAAAAAAACTAAGCGAAATTATGCTGTGGCTAAACGGAACGAGCGCGCCTAGCTCGAAAACGCGCGTAGAGCTAAGCGACGAATACGTCAAACTGATGAAACAGGGCTATCCGATCAGAACCGTAGAATACGATCCGGGCGGCGGATTGATCCTAACAACCGTGATCAAAGCGGAAAAAAAGACGATCGCGCCCGAAGAGTTCGCGCTTCCAAAAGACTACGCAAAGATAGACTCGAGCGAAATCTACAAACCGTTGGAGTAGGCTAGGGG
>JAISRI010000035.1 GCA_031273735.1 Helicobacteraceae bacterium | reverse complement strand
TTATTGACTCCGACGAGAGCGTCGCCTTGCTAAAAATAGCGCTAGAGGAGAGACTTGTCGACTTTTATAAAATCGGAGCGGTAAGCGGTATGCAGGTTGATATTGATTGGGAGGCGTTTTTATCCGCCGCGATCGCTACGCTTAACGCTTACGACGCGAAATATTACGTCAAGGAAGAGCTTAGAGCGCTCGCGCCAAAGGCGGCTTCGGCGCTTACTCGCGAGCAGACGGATATGGACGCTTATCCGGTGCCGGCGTTTCAACTTTCAACTACAGGGCAAAAAAATGAGCGAAAGCCCCCACACCCACCACCTCGATACGACGGGACTAGATAAACGCCTTGCCGATCTGCTCGCCCGCGAGAAAAACGACAAGGCGAACAAATTAACGACCGAAAAGCCAATAGAACCCCAAGAAAAGGACAAACAATGACCAACGATATAAAGACGATAAAGGCGTTAGCGATAACGCCTATGAGGATATTGACGGATACGAGCCTAACGGCAAACGAGAAGCTCCTAGCTGGGCTAATTTTTGGCGATTTTGCGCTAAAAGGCGGCTTTGAGCTAACGGACGAGGAGTTGGCGCGGATATTGAACGTTCCCGCCAAGAGCGTTGCGCCTATGCTAGAGAAGCTATCGCATAAAGAGCTGATAAAAGCCAAATGGTGGAGAGCCGATGTATAACTACGCAATTGCAACCGATAGGTTCTTGAACGACAAAAAACTAACGCCGAGCGAGAAGCTCTTATCGGGGTTGATATTTGGCGAAATTATAGAAAAAGGCGAGTTTTCGCTATCGAATAAAATGATAGCGCAAATGCTAATGACAAGCGAAAATAGCGTTAAGAGCATATTAAAAAGGCTTTACGCGAAAGAGCTAATAATAAATGCGGGCAATCGAAGAAATAGAGCGATAATTTTTACCGAAAACGCAATAGAGCAAAGTGTCAAATTGACACTTCTGAAGTGTCAAAATGATACTTCTGAAACCAATTCCCATATTATAGAAACGCAGGCGCCCGCGCAATTAAATATTTTAAATAATTTAAATACTCCCATACAAGAAGATCTACTTTTTGAGGGGGTAAAGGGGGAACTTTTTAATTTTGCGTTTTCGCGGCAAGAAAATAAAACATTATTTGAAAGCGTTTATAAAATATATCCGAAAAAAACCACAAAACAATTAGCGATTAAGAAATGGAATATAAAAAAACTATGGTTAAAAGCCGACAAAATAAAAATAGCGATAGAGAATTATAAAAAGACAGAACCAGTAGCGAGAGGTTTTGTGTTGGACTTTACGAAGTTTCTTGATCGCTACGATGATTATGTCGACGGCGTTCCCGAAGGGGTTAAAGTTTCAGATATTCAAATTGCGCCCAAAAAGAGCGGCGCGGCGCAAGCTCTAGCGCAAAAGCTCCGCGAATTGGGCGCGTCGTTTGAAAGAGACCCGAAGTTGCGCGAGAGAGCGGCGAAACTCGAATCCAAAGATTTACGCGCAAGAAGCGGCGCGGCGTTTTTTACGGCGCAAGAAGCGCGAGCGGTAGAGGCTTTGGGCGGCATTGAAACGGCGGTGATGTCCGCGCTCTACGGCGCAGACTATGAAACGCAAATCGCAATCGCGCTAGAGGAGCGGCAATGAACGCGGAAATCGGATTGATCGTTATTAACAAATTGGAGGGTATAGAGCGCAGGCTAGAGACGCTAATCGAAGCGTCCGAAGCAAAATACCTATGCGTGCCAGAGGTCGCCAAAATGTGCGGCGTAACGCCAAGCGCAATTAGATGGCGGCTAATCAACGACGCGAACATCTCGCCTCACGATTACCGCCGCGACGGCAAAAAGTATCTGATTTTACGATCAAGCGTAAATAAGTTTGCGCCGCGCAGGTCTATCAAGCAAAAGGAAGTAAAATGAGCGTTACCCGATTAGCTCCTAGCCGCATAAGGAGCAAAAAACCGATGAAAGGAAAATCTCATCACAGTTACGATCGCGGCGGTATCGTCTATGCCTACGGCAGGATAGACGGCAAAACCTATCGCATTAGTTCGGGGCGAGAGGCGACGAAAGTCAATCTCGCCTATGTTGCGCGGGAATGGGAAAGCATTATCCGCGATAAAATCTCGCCTAAGAAATCTACGGGCGGGGTAACGTTGGAGGAGTTTGGCGTGAGGGCGCTAAAAGCGACGGAACAATATCGAGCGGAAAGGACAAACGCGCGTTACGCGCGAATGCTCCATAACCAAGTATGCCCTGCGTTTGGCAAGCGGCGCATAGACGATATAACGTCGCTCGAACTCCTCGAATGGCAGGGGGCGCTCGTGAAAGACGGCGGCGGCATAGACGATCGCCGAAAGATTCTGAACCTAATTTTTGGGTTGGCGGTTACGGAGGGTATTATCGCGAAAAACCCTCTCGCCAACGTTCCAAAACCGAAGAAAGAGGCAAAGGAGAAAGAGCCTTTTACTTTGGAAGAGGTTAAGCTAATACTCGATACCGCAACGGGCTGGTTCAAAAACTTCCTAACCATATCGTTCTACACGGGTATGCGCCCGGGCGAATTGCTCGGATTGCGCTGGGAACGCATTAACTTCCACGCCCGCCGAATTGCAATCAAGCAACAGCGGGTGGAAGGAGAAACGGGCAAACTTAAAACGCCGTCAAGCAATCGGGTAATCGAAATGTTCCCGATAGTTGAAAGAGCGTTGCGCGAGCAATACCTTGAAACGGGGCTAGCGAACAAGTTTATCTTTATGACAAATCGCGGCGACGCGTATGGGTGGTTAAATACTATACGGGAGCAATGGGAAAGAGTTTTGCGAGCGTGCTTGCTAGATTATCGCGAGTTATACACGACAAGACACACGTTTGCCTCGATCGCATTGTCGAAAGGAGCGAATTTGTTGTGGGTCTCGAAGATGTTGGGGCATAAATCGCCGACTACGACGCTCGCGTATTACGCGAAATATATCCCGCAAGACGTTACCCACGCGCCGCAGTTTTTGCAAGATTTTCGGGAAGTTACGAGCGATTACTCATTAAACGCTCAAAACTTGCACAGGGCGTTAGCGTAATGAAAAAAAACCCCTCTACAACAAGCCGCGTTGTGGTTACTCCATACCTCGCGGGAATGACGGCGTTTGTAGGGCTTGTTGAAAATGCGTAAGCGTTCGGTATTTCGTTAGATCCTTTTGGATTCCCGCCTTCCTCCGCGATGGACGGCTGGAGAGCGCCTATCGCTTCGTCGCGGGAATGACGAGAGAGGACGCGGGAATAACAAGAAGGTTTATATTTGGTAGTAACTAAGAGTCGTTTTGCCGAACTTGCGCCTTTTAGAGATTGCCAAAGCGCCTAAACTATCGCTTAGGACGACATTTGAGCTATGTTCGACTATCGCGCCCGCAAGAGCGTCGATCGGAAGCGACGAAAGAAGCGTTTGCGTCTGTTCGTAGATTTGCGAAAAACCTTCGCGGATAGAAAAGGGCGGATCGAGATAGAACCACGCCTTTTGTTTTTGCGCTTTCAGGTATTCGATCGCCTGCGCGATCAAAACGAAGCTATCGCCGAGAAAACATTTCGCGTTTGAGATTTTCAGAGCGGCGATATTTCGCTCCAAAACGCCAAAAGCGGCTTTGTCGCGTTCGATAAAAATCGCGCTTTTCGCGCCGCGGCTGATCGCCTCCAATCCTACCGATCCGCTTCCCGCGAAAAGCTCCGCAAAGGCAAAAGCTCCGATCTCGCTTTGCAGAGAATCAAAGATCGATTCGCGGGCGATCGCCTTTGTAGGGCGCGATCCGTCGCGTTCGGGCAGAAGGATTTTGCGCCCCTTCAACGCGCCGCCGATAATTTTCGCCGCGTTCATTTTCGGCTCGTAAGCTCTAAAAGCTCTTTGGCGTAGCGGTTGGTCAGATCGTCGATCTTTTCTTTGATATTTTTCGCGCCTAAAAGCTGAATTGAAGCCTCTTTAATATCCCATAGTTTTTCAAAACTGGCGATCGCGGCGAAAAGATTTTCGCGGCTAAACGGCTTGGGTAGATGATCGCCGACGACCAAAAG
Source organism: Helicobacteraceae bacterium (assembly GCA_031273735.1). Classification (GTDB taxonomy): domain Bacteria; phylum Campylobacterota; class Campylobacteria; order Campylobacterales; family SZUA-545; genus JAIRNH01. The sequence continues at coordinate 28,727 of JAISRI010000035.1, read as the reverse complement.
CGGCTTGTCGATCTTTAGCGGCTTGTCGCCGATCGCCAGATCGCAACGGTTTAGCGGCGCAAGCCGCGTTTTTAACATACGTTCCAACGCTTTTGTTAGTAGCGGCGAATCGCACAAAACGGCGATCAAAATCGTCTTTTTATCTGAAACGCCGTCCGAATTTGATAAGATCATGCGCGATTTTAACTTTTTGGCTATTAAAATTATTTCTTTGCCGACGATTTAGTTGGGAATACCTCCTATTTTACCTAGTATAAATAAGGAGGCGCAAAGGAGTCTCTCATGGAAATAGGCGCAATTAAGACGGTAGCGAACGGAACGATAAGTCCGAACGCGCAGAAAAACTCGGAGAGCGAATCTCTCAAGCAAACCGAGACGGCGAGCGAGGTGGCGGAACGAGCGGAAAGAGACGGCGAAAAAGCCGAAATCAGCAGAGAGCGTTTTTCCGATCTTGTTTCAAACCTTAACGAATCGGCGCAAACGCTTAAAATGCAGCTTCGTTTTGGCTATAGCGAGGATATAAAAGGGTTATATTTAAGCGTGTTGGACGCGAAAAGCGGCGATATTATCCGCCAGATTCCAAGCGAACAGGCGATCAAGTTTATCGCCAGAATGAGAGAAGTGGCAGGATTATTGCTTGAAGAGCGCGTATAATTTATTGAATTGAAAGGATAAAGTATGGCTGTAGGATCAGTAAGTATGTTAGGAGTGAGCCTGAGCGGGCAGAGCGCGTTGACCGCCGATCTCATCGATCAATTAAGAGAAGCCGATAAGAGCGTGATGATCAAACCGTTTGAAACGCAATTAACGACCGTCTATCAAAAACAAGAGGATCAGAAAAAATTAGTTACGGCGTTAGATAGTTTTCGCTCGGCGGTTTCGGCGTTTTCGAGCGGTTCTAGTTATTTGAAGCGAAGCGTGAGCGTCAGCTCCGATTCCGTAAGCGTGAGCGCGAACGACGGCGTGGATATTCAAAGTATGACGTTGCAAGTTACGCAAATGGCTAGAAACTCCGTAGCGCAGTCCGATAAAGGTTTTGCGAACGAGAACGACACGGTTAATGCGGGAATTTCGCCGCTCACGCTAAAAATTATCCGCAAAGGCGATCAAGACGCGTTCGACAATGATGAAACGACGACGCTTAAATCTTTGGATATTGAGATCAAATCGGGTATGACGCTGAGCGAATTGCGCGACGCGATCAACGAGGCGAGCGACGGGACGCTAAGCGCGACAATCTTAAACGTAGGAGGAAGCGATCCCTATTCGCTAGTCGTCAAAAGCGCGAAAACGGGCGCGGCGGAGGAGTTGTCGTTTGCTTGGTCCGACGAGAACGGCGTCGCGATCGATCCCGACGATAATACGAACAACGCTTTTAAATTTAACCCCGTGCAAGAGGCGCAAGACGCGCAATTTACATACAACGGTATGACGATACAACGAACGACAAATACGATTAGCGATCTGATCTCCGGCGTTACGATCGAGCTTAAAAAAGAGGATACGAACGTCGCAAACGTTTCGATCTCGCGCGATCTAAGCTCTTTAAGCGAACAGATGCAAGCCTTTGTGGATTCTTACAACGAATTAACGACATATTTGAGCGAAATTACCAAATACGATACGGAAACAAGCGAGCGCGGCAGTTTTCAGGGCGATAGCCGTATCAATTCGATTCGCGGCGATATTAACAAGATTCTATTCGCCAATAACGAAGACGGCAAAAACATTATGGATCTATTGACGCGGACAAGTTTAGACATAGAGGGCAACGAATCGTCGGCGTTCGCTTTTAGCCTCGCGGAAAACGGCTCTTTGATCTTCGATCAGCGCACCTTTGAATACGCTTTGGAACAAGACCCCGAAGGCATAGAAAGACTTCTTCGCGGCGTAACGGACGTTACGGGCGCGAGCGCTGTCGGCAAAAGCGTTCCATCTGGTTCTGATGTGGACTTCTATTTGGGCGACGTATATATTAACGGCGTAGCTATCGGAGATTTTTCATATAAGGCGGGCGATAGCGCGGCGCAAAACGCGCAAGCGCTTATGGCGGCAATCAACCAAAAAACGAGCGAAACGGGCGTTTCCGCGCGAATCGGCGGCTTGGGCGACAACGTGATTTTATATAACTCTACGGGCGATACGATCGAGGTAAAAGGCACAAGAGCCGAAGAAGCGGGGTTGCCGATCGGCTCTTTTTCGGGAACGACGACGACGAAGGACGGCATATTTACCAAGCTCGATAGTTATGTAGATAAACTAAACGGCTATTGGGAGGACGCGACTATGACGCTTATCAATAGTCAGCTTACGAGCGAGGTTACAAGTTTGACGGACAGCATTCAAAAAGCTCTAGATCGCATAAACGCCAAATACGAGGTTATGACGACGCAATTTGCCTCGTATAACGCGCTTATTAGCAAATATGAAGCGTCTTTTACGGCGATCCAGCAGATGATCGAACAAGCCGCGAACGCCAACAGTTAATAGATGAACGCAAACGGCTACGCGGCATACGCTCAAAACGCGGCGACGGTTCAATCGCCGTATAAACTTGTTCAAATGCTTTTTGAAGGCATTTTGAAATTTGTCTCTCAAGCCAAAAAAAGTATGGAAGAGGGCGATATTGAAAAACAGGTTTATTGGATCAACCGCGCTATAGATATTTTTACGGAGTTGATGGCGTCGCTAGACTTTTCCGAAGGCAACGAAAAGATGAGCGCCTATCTGCAAGGGCTTTATACCTATCAGATCAAACTTCTGACGGAAGCCAATATAGAGTGCGATACGGAGCGATTGGACACGACGTTAAAAGTCGCTAGAGGGCTTTTGGAAGCGTGGAACGAAGAAACGGGGTTAAACGATGAATCAGGCGCGTAAATGGAACAACAATCTTAAAGCGGCGATTATCAACGAAGAGATCGAAACAATCGCTAGGCTTTACGGCGATCTGCCTAACGAATTTGACGATTTAAGCGATGCGCAAGAATCCGCCGCGCTGATCGCCGAATCGATTAAACTTCTTAGAAATAAACGCGAACGACTGCAAACGGAGATCGATCAGACCAAAAAAGCGATCGCCTATCATAGCTCGCAAGTTGGATTGCGCGTAAAAAGTTACGAAGTCGTTAGCTAATCGCGTAATAAAAAACTAGCGGATAGATAAACGCGCCGCCGTAGCGTAGCGCGGGTTTGATTTGAAAATTTGGCGTTCCAAGATAGCTAGAAGCGCTAAAGTTTTCGCTATTTTTCGCTTTGCGCAGCAGAGTAGCTTTCGCGTATATATCGGTTAGTTTTAAGGTTACGATCGCGCAGATAGAAAAGTTAAAAAGATTGTAATATATCGCATAGATAACGACAAAGAAAAACGACGAATGCAACCCTAAGAAAACGATCGGATATTCGTTTTTAATCGCGATTAAGTTTTGCGCGTAAGAGTCTAGCGAATCGCCTTTTTGTAGGTTCGCCTCTATAATCTCGATAAAAAATAGCGCCGCCGCGTCCAATAGATAATTAAGCATAGAGGCAGTATAACAAAACTTCGGAACGCGGATTGCTTTAATATAAAAAACGAGGAACGCTTTATGGAGATTAACGCTATTAGAATTGGCTCGTCGGCATATTTGGGTACGCAAACGTCGGCGCGATCGACAAACGCGCCCCAAAACGCCGTATCGGATTTGAGTTTGTCGCAAAAGAGCGTAAAGGCGCAAAGCGAAACGCTGAAAAGCGATAACGATCTTTTTGGCGCGACTAAAACTTTGGAGCGATCGCTTGCGGCGTTAAAAACGATTGCGACGGCGCTCAAAAACGGCGAAAGCGATCGGCAAGAAGCCGCAAAAGCTATCGCCGATCGCGTGGAAAATACCCGCTATAAAAACGAAAATCTTTATGAAAACTTTCCGCTAAAAGAGGGCGCGATCAACGTTCGTAGCCGCGTAGATTTTGACGCAAGCGGCGATATTGACGCTTACGCTTTAGCGCTCGACGATCTGATCAAGCAAAACGCGGACGCTTTAAGCGCGGTTAAATCGCGCTTGCTTGGCGAAACGAAAAAGCTAGGCGAATCGGCGCAAAAAAGCTACGAGCAGAGCGGGCTTAAAACGATCGACCCGTCTAGCATTGTCGCAAGCACAAACGCCGATTATCTAAAAACGCAATTTACAAAGCTAATAAGACTCGGCTAATTATCGTTTTTGCCGCTTCGCAATCTAGCGGCGGCGGCAATAGTCGAGTTACATTGGCAAGTCGGCGCGTTTTTTTACTTGTTTAACGATTTTGCGGGTAAAATCCTAATAATGCTAAACCTTAACGAACGAATCGGCAAGATCAAAACCGCAGGCGCGCGTTTGCGCCCAGAATCGCCGCAATTAAAAGATTACTTTTTGGATCTAAAGCTCTACTTGGAATCTTTGGGGATCGAAACGCTAATCGGCGAGAAGTGCGCTCGTATGATCGGTTTAAGCGGCGTCGATGATTACGCGCTTTTTAGTCGATCGGACTTTTTGATCAGTATAGGCGGCGACGGCACGTTGATCGCCCTTGCGCGAAACAGTTTCAAATATGAAAAGCCGATTTTGGGCGTAAATATGGGAACGCTCGGCTTTCTTACCGACATTCAATCAAGCGAGATCAAAAGCGCGATCGATCGTATCTTAAAGCACGATTACGTGATCGACAAACGTATGATCATTCAAATCAACGCCGAAATTAACGGCAAAAAACAGGTGTTGCACGCCATTAACGATCTTGTGGTGCGCCACCAAAAAATGAAAATGATTCATATCGATCTGATTATCGACGGAACGCTTGCGAATACCTACTATGGAGACGCGCTGATCGTCGCCACTCCTACGGGCGCGACGGGCTACAATCTTTCGGCTGGAGGACCTATCGTCTATCCCTACGCTAAAAACTTTATTTTTACGCCGATCTGCCCTCATTCGCTTAATCAGCGATCGCTTGTTCTGCCCACGAGTTTTGACGTGGAATTGCGCGTTAAGGAAAAAGAGGGCGTTATGATTATCGACGGGCAGTATATGAGCCCGTTTAGCCAAAACGATCGCGTTTCGATCTCGATGAGCGATTCGTTTGTTAAAATGATCCGCCGTCCAGAACGCAACTTTTTTAGCGCTATTCGCGCAAAACTCAACTGGGGCGAGATAAATAGCCGATGAGCTTAATCCAAATCCTTCTAATATGACCGAAATGAGCCTGTTTGAAGCGTTTTTGCTTGGGATCGTAGAGGGATTGACGGAGTTTTTGCCGATCTCTTCGACGGGGCATTTGATCTTAGCCTCTAATTTACTTGGAATCGATCTTGACGAGGCGCATAAAAGTTTTGTAATCGTAATTCAGCTTGGGTCGATCTTAGCCGTCGTGGCGTTATATTTTAAGAAACTGATAAGCGATTTTAATCTGCTTGTTAAACTCGCGATCGCCTTTTTTCCTACGGGTTTGATCGGGCTTTTATTCTACAAACAGATAAAAGAGCTTTTCGCGCCCCAAACGGTCGCTTACGCGCTAATAATAGGCGGCGTAATTTTGATTGCGATCGAGCTATTTTACAAGCCCAAAACCGAACGAACGACAAGCGTAGAAAACGTTACCTTCGCGCAGGCGTTTTTAATCGGTTGCGCGCAATGTTTCGCGATGATACCGGGCGCTAGCAGATCCGCCGCGACGATTATCGGCGGGCTTCTTTGCGGGCTCGATCGCAAAAGCGCCGCGCTCTTTTCGTTTCTTTTGGCGGTTCCTACGATGCTGATCGCCACCTGCTACGATCTCTATAAAAACTACGGCTCTTTTAGCCAAGATCAAACGATCAATTTAGCGATCGGTTTTATCACGGCATTTTTTGTCGCCTTAATCGTTATCAAAGGTTTTTTACGCTTTATTTCTAGGTTTAATTTTGCTCCGTTTGGGGTCTATCGCGTCGTTATTGGCGCAATCTTTTTATGGGCGGTATTGTAATGAATGGTTTTTCTTTGTGGATCGACTATCTCGATCGGGATTTTATAGGTTCCGCTTTGCGCGGTTATTTAGAGAGAGGTTTGCGCGGAATTACGACAAACCCCGCTATTTTCAAAGAGGCGATCGTAGGTAAAAACTCCTACAAAACCCAGATCGAGGCGCTTAAACTTAAAGGCGTTAGCGGCAAAAAACTCTACGAAACTTTAGCGATCGAAGACGCGCAAAACGCCGCCGATACGTTAAAGCCTTATTTTGACGGATCGGACGGGTTTATAAGCGTGGAGGTCGATCCCGCGTATGCGCGCGACGCGGCGAGCACGATCGAGGAGGCAAAAAGACTTTATAAAGCGATCGGACGCGAAAACGTTATGATCAAAATCCCCGCGACAAACGAGGGATTTATAGCGATCAAAGAAACGCTTAAAATTGGCGTTCCAACCAACGCCACGCTTATTTTTTCGCCCGAACAAACGCGCAAAATCTTAAAAGCGGCAAAAGACAATGAAACGCCGCTTGTAATTAGCGTGTTTGTCAGTCGTTTCGATCGCGCTATCGACGAAAAACTACCTGAAAATCTTAAAGCGAAAACCGGTATTTTTAACGCCGCTAATCACTATAATTTAATTTGCGAATCGCAGCGCAAAAACGTCCGCGTTTTGTTTGCCAGCACGGGCGTTAAAGGCGACGATCTAAGCGCGGATTATTATGTTAGCGAACTTTTAGGCGATCGCCTTGTGAATACCGCGCCGCTAAAGGCGATCGAAGCGTTTTTAACAAACGGCGATCGTAAGAGCAAATTGCCAGTCCCATCCGATCGGATCGACGCGTTCTTTGCGGAAATCAAAGCAAGCGGCGTAGATTTTGAAGAGTTGTGCGATACGCTTTTGCGCGACGGATTAGCGCAGTTTGAGCGGGCTTTTTCAGATATACTTTCAGCATTGGCTTTATCTAGCTAGAAAAGGAGTGTTGCGTGGCAGTAGAGGTAGACGTTGCGAAATTGACGTTCGAGGTAACCGAGCGGGTTAAAGGCTATCTTAAAACGCTCGTTCAAAAGAGCGGCAGCGACCTGCATATCAAGGCGGGGCAGAAGATTATGGGGCGGATTAGGGGCGATATAGTCCCTTTAAGCGAAGACGTTATGAGCCGTCAGGACGCTTTGACGATGGCTAAAGAGATGTTGCGAGGGCGTTTTGGAGAGTTGGTTAGCTCGAAAGAGATCGATTTTACCTTTCAGCTTGACGAAAACTATCGTTTTCGCGCTAACGCCTTTTTTCAAAAAGACGGGCTTTCGGCGGTTTTTAGGACAATCCCAACCGAGATTCAGACGCTCGCCGAGTTGGATCTACCAAAATCGCTTAACGCGCTTGCGGAAAAAAGGCGCGGGCTTGTTTTGGTTACGGGCGTAACGGGAAGCGGAAAATCTACGACGTTGGCGGCTCTGATCGACGCGATCAACACAAAACGCCGCGATCACATCATCACGATCGAAGATCCGATCGAGTTCGTTCACCGAGACAAGAGATGTATTATCAACCAGCGAAGCATAGGCGAAGACACGCTTAGCTTCGCAAGCGCTTTGCGCGGCGCTTTGCGCGAAGATCCCGATATTATCCTTGTGGGCGAAATGCGCGATCTTGAAACGGTTGAAATCGCGTTACACGCGGCGGAAACGGGACACTTGGTACTATCCACGCTCCATACGCTGGACGCAAAAGAGACGATCAATCGCGTGATTGGTATGTTTGCGAAAGAGGAGCAAAACCGTATTCGTTTGACGCTTGCCAGCACGCTGGTAGGCGTGATTTCTCAGCGACTCGTTAAAACGACGAACAACAAACGAACGGCGGCGATAGAGATTTTGTTAAACACGCCTCGCGTGATTAGTATGATTGCCGATAATCGCGACGACGAGGTGTTTGACGCGCTTGCGGAGGGCAGGGAGATTTACGGAACGCAGACGTTCGATCAATCGCTACTTGATCTCTACAACGCCGGCAAGATCAGCGAAGAGGAGGCGCTCGCCAACGCGCACAGCCCCGACGACCTTAAAATCCGTATTCGCGGCGCGATCGCGGAAAGAATCGACCTGCCAAAAGAGGTCGGCGTTTTTAAGATCAAAGGCGGTTTGGGATAATTTTTGTATAATTCGCGCCCCAATTCGCCGTTTGCATTTTTTGACGGCGAAAAACTTTATAAAAGGACAATTAAATGCTAGAGGGCATTGTCAGAGAGAGTATTGCCAAAAGCGCTACTAAGGCGCTACGCAAAGATGGTTATCTGATCGCTAATATCTATGGCGGCGGCGAACCTAACATCAACGCGGCGTTTAAGAAAAACGACTTTACGCGCTTTGTCAAAAACAAAGAAAAACTTGTTTTTGACGTTAAAGTCGGGGAGAAAAAATACCCGGTCGTAATCGAGGAGTATCAAACCGATCCCGTTAGCGGCGATCTGCTTCACGTCGATCTGCGTATCGTCGTTAAAGATAAACTTGCGCGTTACCTAGTGCCGATAAAAACGATCGGAACGCCAAAAGGCTTGAAAAATAAGGGGGTTTTCATTAAGATGAAAAAGCGCCTTCCCGTTCAATGCTTAGGTAAAGATCTGCCTAATTCTTTTGATATCGACGTTAGCGATCTCGACGTAAACGACACGGTTTTGACGCGGGATATTAAAGCGCCAAAAGGCGTAAAAATCCTGCTTGACGGGCGCATCGCTATCACTGGAGTTATTAAAGCGAAATGACGCTGATCGTGGGACTTGGCAATCCGACCAAGCGCTACGAAAATACTAGACATAACGCGGGTTTTTTGGCGGCGGACGAGATAATACGCCGCCTTAAACCCGCGAATATCTCCAAAGCCGCTTTCAAAGGCGAACTTTACAAAGCCTGCGAAACGCTAATCTTAAAACCTTTGACATATATGAATCTGAGCGGCGAAAGCGTTTTAGCCGTTAAAAACTTTTACAAACTAGAAAAAATAATCGTTATTCACGACGATCTCGATCTCGCCTTTGGAGCGCTTAGATTTAAGTTTGGCGGAAGCGGCGGGGGACATAACGGACTAAGGTCGATCGACGCGCTATGCGGAAGCGATTATTTTAGAGCGCGAATGGGTATAGGGCGACCTAACGAAAAAGAAAGCGCGATCGACTATGTTTTGGGAAGTTGGAACGAAGATCAAAAAGCCGTATTAAGCGAATGGATCGAAGCCGCCTCTAACGCCGCCTTAGCGTTAATATCCGACTCGCTAGAAAGCGTCCAATCGACTCTAACAAGATCGGGTATGATACAAAATGGACAAAAAGTGGATTAAATGAAAATCGCGAAAATGTTAAGGGCGCTAATTTTGACGCCGCTTATAGCAAATTGCGCCGCGAACGCGCAAGAGTTTGAGATAGAGATCATAGATTACTACGATCCCCTTGCGACTAGCGATAAAGAGGCGATAGAATATTTTATAAAAACGCATAATATAGAAGGCGAATATTATAAAGAAAAGACGGGTATTGGGTGGAACGAAGGGGGTAGCGGCGGCGGCGGTTGCGGACGCGACGTTTGGTTTTGCGTCGATTTCAGACTTCCCGGACCTACCTATAAAGACAAATCATATCTAGGCTATCAAAACGCCTCGAACGTCTCCTATGAAGGTAAGAAGATTCGTTTTGAGCTTCCGTGGTCTGATAAATATGGCGACTTGAGAAAAATACGCGCATATGGAGTTGATATTAAGTTGTATCCCGAATCGAATCGACGTTTCCCGCAATATATAGAAAGCTATGATATGTCGCCGAATACTGAAATGCACGGCGGCTCCGTTTTTCGTTTGATCGTTAGAAAACCGATAATCTTTAAGCTTTCGCTAGTGGAAAACGGCAAAGTTGTAACGGGCGATAAAGCGCCAAATATGGCTCTTAAAGACGATAGCAAATCGCTACATAAAGCGATTTATGTTCGCTACGCGCCAAGCTTTAACAAAGCAAGCGATATAATCAATCCGCTTCCAATTTTAACGGGCGATAAGATAAAAGGCGAGCGTTTTATTATGGGGGCTTTGGAAGTTACCGGTATGAAAGACGAATATTTGCGTAGAGATGAAACATTGAAAATCAGCGCGGAAATAATAGAACACCGCTACGTTAAAGATGGCAAACTGTTTAAAATTAAAGGCGATATTAGTATAGACGCTCATGCCAATAGTAGACGTGTTTACGATATTAAACAGTATGCCGTCCATTTTTACGAGAACGGTTCGCGAAAAGTTTATTTTCATTGGGGCGGCAATCAACCGTATGAGCGCGGCGAACTAAAAAACGGCGATCTTGCGCCTATCATAGAAATTGAAAACGATTTGTCAAAAATGGCAAACGAGTTGGCGAAAATGCCGACAAAATATAGCAAAGACGACTTAAAAGAGGCGCAAAAAGCTATTTCTTATGTCAAACATGTCTTGAGCGCTTCCGAAGAGGAGTTGAAAAAAGAGTTTGATATATACAAAAAAGAGCTTCCGCCTATCCAACATGAAGCGAATAAATAAACGCGAACAATAATAAGCAATTTGCTTCCTAAATATGCGAACGGACTAAATACTTATCCTAGTTTTGTTGGGCTTAGGAATTAGTCGAACTAGTCTTAAACCTTTTTGATTATCAAAGCGCCTATCCTTATTTGCCGTTCCCGTTTCTTTTGAAACGGCTTCGCGCACCTTGTAATTGCCGATTTGCCCGCATCGCGTCGGTTTTAGGCGATCGGCTTGATCCTTTCGGATTGCGTTTTAAGAGCGGTTTGGTTACTATGCGTTGATTTTTCGATGAAAGGAAACGAGGATGCGAGGTTTAATAGCTCTATTTTGCGGTTTTTTATTGTTTGGTTGCGTTGCGCCCAGCGCGTATGAACGGGGACTTGAGGCTAGAAAAAGCGGCAAGTTTCAAGAGGCGATCGAGCAGTTTTCAAACGCTATCAAAGAAGATCCGAATAACGTCGAGGCGTATATTAGACGGGGGAATAGTTACGCTAGCATAAAGGATTACAGTAGAGCGATCGCGGATTTTAACCAAGCGGTAAGGATCGATTCGTCAAACGCCAACGCATATCATAGTCGCGGAAACTCTTACTATAGGTTGGGCGATACAAATAAAGCGATCGCCGATTGGACGCAGGTTATCGCCCTCGATCCAATCAACGCCAAAGCCTATAGCAATCGTTCGACGGCTTACGCCAAGCAAAAAAATTATAAAAACGCGACGCTAGACGCGAAAACGGCGTGCGATTTGGGCGATTGCGAAGCGTTCATATATCTAAGCGACTCCAAATTGCTTGTCGAATGAGCGTCTACTTCCTGTTTTCAAGGCGTTTGAGAAGCGCGCAGTCCTTTAATTCGCAAGCCATTCTCGCGTCTCTTAAAGCGGTGCGCCGATCTTTTAGCTTTAGATAGGCGTTTGCGCGATCGACGTATAGCGCGGGATTGTCGCTATCTCGCTCGATCGCCGAGCTTAAATCTCTAACTGCCCTTGTAAAATCGCCCTGTTTGCTATACAAAGCGGCGCGTTTTTGGTAGATTTGCTCGTTGTTTGGATCGAGCTTTAACGCCTGCGCATAGTCGGCGAACGCCCTTTTTGTATCGCCCGTTTTCGCGCGCGCGTCGGCTCTATCCACGTAGGTTGGCGCGTAGTTTGGATCGAGCTTGATCGCCCGATCAAAATCGGCGATCGCGTTTATGCGGCTACCCTGTTTAAGATATACGGAACCTCTAGCGCGATAAGTTTCCGCCAAATTTGGATCGATCGCTATAGAACGCCTAAAATCGGCGAGCGCCTTTTGAGTATTTTTTTGCTCCGCGTAAGTCAAACCGCGCGCGCTTAACGCCAAAGCGTGGTTGCGGTTAAGCGAAAGCGCTCGATCAAAATCGGCGATCGCGTTTTGATGCGCGCCCGATCGCAAATGCGCCAAACCGCGTCCGTAAAAGGAGTCGGCGTTGTTGGGAGTATTTTTAATATAATCCGAAAAATCTTTGATCGCCTTTTGATAATCGCCGAGACGAATATAAGAAAAACCGCGACCGATCAACGCCTCTTTTAACATTGGACTAAGCCCTATCGCTTGAGAATAGTCGGCGATCGCGTCTTTTGCAAAGCCCGCGTTCAAACGGGCCGATCCGCGCGCTAGATATGCGTTGGGCGAATTTGGATTTAGCTTTAGCGACTGCGTCAAATCGGCGATCGCGCTTTGATGATAGCCGCTTTTTGTTAGCGCCGATCCGCGTTCGTAATAGGCTCTCGCGTCTTTTGGCGCAAGCGCGATCGTCTTTGAAAAATCCGCGATCGCGCCGTCCAAAGCGCCGCTTTGCGCCGTAATTAGTCCGCGTCCGTAATAAGCGCCCGCGTGATTTGGATCGCTCTTAACCGCTAGATTGTAATCGGCTAAAGCGCTTTTGGTATCGTTTAGCTTCATATAAGATTCGGCGCGCATAAAATAGGCTTGCGCGGGTTCGGGATCGAGTTTGATCGCCTGCGAAAAATCGGCGATCGCTTTTTCATACTCCTCTCGGCTAAAGTAAATCGCCGCTCTATTGAAATACGCGCTTAGATGATTCGGATCGATTTCGATCGTCTTGTCGTAATCGGCGATCGCCTGCGCCTCTTCGCCCAATCGATAATGGGTCATTGCGCGTAAAAAGATAAGAAGCGAATCGTTAGGATCGGACGCACAGGCTAGATCATAGTTTTCAAGCGCCTTCTTATCGTCGCGCATTTTTTGGGAAGCGACGGCGTGAGAAAGATGCGCAAACGACTCTTTGCTTCCGTCGTATTTAACGCCGTTTGTATAGTCGGCGATCGCCTTTTCGGTTTCTCCTAACTTGCCGTAAGCGTTGCCGCGTAGGAAATAGACTTCCGCTAGATCGGGCTTAATATGCAAAGCGCGGGTAAAATCTCGGATCGCCGCCTGCGTTTTACCGTCGCCAATAAGCGCCTTGCCCCGCGCAATATGCGCCGCGTAGTCGTTCTCGTCGCTTCTGATCGCCTCCGAATAGTCCGCTATCGCCAAAGCGCGATCGCCCAAAAGCGTATATTCGTTCGCCCGCGCCACGCGAAGCGCTATAGCGTCCCCGCCAAGCTCGATAGCCTTTGTATAATCGGCGATCGCTCTTTGTCGGTCGTTTTCTTTCGAGTAGGCTAAAGCGCGTCCGCTATAAGCGTTCGCCAGATTTGGATCGTTTAGAATCGCGTGGGTGAAATCGACGATCGCCTTCTTGCTTTCGCCAATATCAAGGTAGATAAAAGCGCGATTAACAAACGGTTCGGCGGCTTTAGGATTAACGCCAATCTGGTTGGTGTAGATTTCGATCGCCTCTTTGGGATCGACCTTTTCGACGGGTTCTTCGGCTGCGCAAACCGAAACAAGCAGTAGCGCAAAAGCTAAACTCAAACGCATTGATCAAGCCTTTGACATAAAGTCCTATTATAATAGCAAAAATAGCCCAACCTATCAATGCGAGCGGCGCAAAGCTCGCCGTTTGCCCGTAGCTTCCGCAAGCAAGCGCGTTTATTTTGAAAGCCGCCGCAATCGCCCGAATCGAGCAAACTAAGCGCGCTTTATCTGTTCGCGCTTGTCGCTAGAATGGCAAGGCGCGAGGTTTTATAGCGCTATGATCGCGAGGATAGAAAACGGAACTATCCGCGTAAATAACGCTCGCGGTTGATTTTGAAAGGGGACGATAACGCGTATTTTGGCAGTTTTATTTTGCGCCTTTTTATCCGCTTACGCCGCTCCAAGCGCGCTTACGCAAGGCGCCCACGCTTATGAAAGCGGCAATTTTCAAGAGGCGATCGAACAATTTTCGATCGCTATCAAAGAGTATCCCAAAAACGCCCATATTTACTATATTCGCGGGAGCGTTTACGCTAAATTGGGCGATTATATTAAAGCGATCTCCGATTACGACCAAGCGCTCGCGATCGACGCAAAATACGCCAACGCTTATTTCAGCCGCGCAAACGTCCGTCGCAATTTAGGCGATTATCAAAAAGCGATCGCCGATTATACTAGGACGATTAAACTTAACCCAAACTATGCCGACGTTTACTATAACCGCGCGGGCGTTTATAACCGTCTAGGCTATACGGATAAAGCGATCGCCGATTACGACCAAACGATAAAAATAGATCCGAACTATATCGGCGCATATAATAATCGCGGGCTTATCTATTTTAATTTAACGAATTACAAAAAAGCTGCGCAAGACGCTAAAAAAACGTGCGAATTGGGTAATTGCAACGCATTGGAATATCTAAAAGAAAACAATCTAATGCGCGACTAAAATATGGCGAAAAGAGGAGGTTTATTTTTCGTTAGCGCTTAAAAATAAATATTGATGCGAAACGCAAACCTGCTTGCGTCTATTTTGTCTATCTTATCTTTGCCTATATGAAAGCCGTAGCCGTAGCTTAGGGAGAGATAGGTAAATAAACTTAATCCGATTTCAGGCGCGATTCTAAGCTCGCTTTTGCCGTCCGCAGCGTGATAGATAAGATTTACTCTTATGGTATCTAAACCGTAACTACCAAAATGTTCGTAGCCGATCTTAATCCCGCTCGCGTCGTCGCTAACGCTTTTTTCGTAGCCGATTTCATAAAGATCGGCATTGTGGATCATACCGCTGGTCATCTTGGATAGGCGCGTTTCTATGCCGATATTGATCGCCGTAAATAGGCGTTTTTGAGAGATCAATTCGGGCGAAACGACGTAATCTATAGCGTATAGCTTGAATATCGGTAGCGATAAAAGCGCGCAAGTAAATAAAATTTTACCCTTTAACGTCGTTTTTTCTTTTGCCGAAACAGTTTTGCGATCAGACAAGATCGATTAGCTCTTCAAACTCTTCGGCAAGCCCGATATACTCTTCTCCCCAGCGGTTGCTAACGGCGGTTTCCTGTAAAGAGCCGATCGGCGCAAATTCGGCTTTGAGCGCTTCTTTGTCGATCGGCTGGTTGTTTTTAAGCGCCTCGATCGCGGCGCGAATCATTTTTTTCTGATCCTCTAAAGGCGTTTCCGCCCAATCGGACTCTTTGGATTTATCCAAGAATCCAAGCGCTTTTTCTAAAAGAATCTGCATAGCTTCCGGCGCGTGCATTTTAATCCTTATTTAGTGGAATGAACGCATAAAATATGCGCAAAAGAATCCATAACGAAGCGATCGGAAAAACGATCGTTTCAAAAACAAAAAGCGTAAAGAGCGCAATAAAGTTTTTCGTTAGCTCTTCCGCAACGTTTTTTAGAGCGTCGATCCGCGCCGAAAGCGCGTCTAAGCTCGCCCATTTTTTAACCTTATCCATAAAGCCCGATCCGTCGGACGGCAAGACGTTTTCGCTAAAAGCGCCTCTTTGGACTTCCATACCAGAAATCGCCTCCTCGTATTTGTTTTGCAACAAAGTTTCGCTCGCAATCGAAGCGCCGCAGGCGATCAGCGGGATCATAAGCCGCGCCGCCAAACCGAAAACGACAAGCCGCGCTCCCCAAGAGAACAAAAGCGACCTAAACTTCGTAATCCACACGCCCGCCAAAAGCAAAACCGATCCCGCCGAAACAAATATCGACAAGCCGATAAAGCCGCCGATCTCCATTATAATCCTTTGCGCTCCCAAAGAGGCGATCGCGATCAGAAGCGCGTCGGAAAGTTTCTCGATCATATCCAAAACAGGCGAAAGCAACTCGCCCACGCTTATCGTCGCAAACGGCGGATGCACTTGCGTCCCTTTGAAAAGCGATATGACGGCGTGCGCGGCGCGAACGCTCGCGTAGGTGAAAGCGGTTTTTGTAAGCGTCCGTTCTAAATACTCTTCGGCTTTTTGATCAAGCGGCGCGAAAAGGTAATCGAAACTTCGCTCCCGCGCCGCGCCCCAAAAAGAGAAAATCAATAGCGCGATCAACGCGATCGAAACAAAGGTCTTTTTGAATAATTCGCTATCCCAAAAAGAGCGTTTGTCGATCTGCTCGATCTCTTGCAGTATCTCGGCTTCTTTTAACTCTTTAGCCATTTAGTAGCCTATGCGCGATCTGCTCTACGTTTAGATTCAAACTTTCCTCCACGCGCCTCGTCTCTCCGTGAGGCAGAAAAACGTCCGGCAGTTCAAAACGCTCTATCTTAACCGATAGAGAACCAAGCTCAATCAGCGCTTCGACAATCGCGGAGCTAACGCCTCCCGTTATGGAAGAATCGCTAATAACGGCGAAGCGATTGTAGCTTTCAACCGCGATCTTTAACGCCTCTTTATCGATCGGCTTAACGAAACGCAGATCTAAAACGCCCGCTTTAAGTCCGTTTTTTAGCAAAATCTCGCTCACCGCCAACGCTTTTGCCGCCCCGTTTCCGTAGCCGATTAGCAGTAGATTTACGCCCCGTTTTAGCCATTGCGCTTTGCCCAATTTGAACGGCTCGAACGGCGCGATCTTATGCGGCTCGAACGATCCGCGAGGGTAACGAAAAGCGCACGGCTTGCCAAGATTGGCGGCGAAACTAACCGCGTCGATCAGGCTCGCCTCGTCCCTAGGAGCGAAAACTACCATATTTGGGATCAGGCGCAAAAAGCCTACGTCAAACGCGCCTTGATGGGTCGCGCCGTCCTCGCCCACTATACCCGCGCGATCTATAGCGAAAATTACGGGTAGAGCGCTAATCGCCGCGTCGTGAATAATCTGATCAAATCCGCGTTGCAGAAACGTCGAGTAGATCGCGCAAAAAGGCTTAAAGCCCTCCTTTGCTAGCGCCGCGCAACTAGTTACGGCGTGTTGTTCGGCGATCGCCACGTCCCAAAAGCGTTCCGGAAACTCGCCGATTAGTTTGTCTAGTCCGGTGCCGCTTGGCATTGCGGCGGTAACGCCCGCGATTGTTTCGTCCTTACGGGCAAGCTCCAAAAGCGCCCGCGAAAAAATCTCCGTAGCGCTCGTATCGCCGCCGCTTTTTAGCGCTTTGCCGCTCTCTTTATCAAAAGGTCCTACGCCGTGCCAGCGCTCCTCTTTGCCCTGCGCGATGTCGTAGCCTTTGCCTTTGATCGTGCGGGTATGGACGACGACGGGCTTTTTCATCTCTTTGGCGCGGGTTAAAACGGGGATTAAAGAGCTTAGATCGTGTCCGTTGACGGGCCCAATGTAATCCAAACCCAACTCTTCAAACAAAATGCCCGGCGTGATCAACCGCAAACTCTCTTCAAAACGCTTCGCCAAGTATTGAAAAGTTTCGTTGCCGCCAATCGCGCTATCGATCATCGATTTGAGCTTTTGAAACCAAGGCGCGGCGATCGCCCTAGAGAGCGAAAGGCTAATCGCGCCGATCGGCTTTGCTATGCTCATCTCGTTGTCGTTGATCACGATGACGATCGGATATTTGCGATCGCCTAGCTCGTTCATCGCCTCGTAAACCATTCCCGCGCTTAAAGCGCCGTCGCCGATCAGCGCTACGGGCGTTCGTTTTTCATTTTTCAGCGCGATCGCCTTCGCCGCGCCTACGGCTAGACTGACGCTTGTGGAGCTATGTCCCGCCGCGAAATAATCAAACGGGCTTTCGCTAGGTTTTGTAAACCCGCTAACGCCGCCAAAAGAGCGGAGCGTTTCAAAGGAGTCCCAGCGATCAGTTAAAAGTTTATGCGCATAGGCTTGGTGAGAAACGTCGAAGATAAACGGATCGCTAGACGAATCAAAAACGCGGTGCATAGCGACGATCAACTCCGTCGCGCCGAGCGAGCTAGTTAAATGCCCGCCGTTTCGGCTTACCACGTCGATAATTCGCGCGCGAATCAAACTACAGGTTTCGTTTAATTCGGCTAGGGTTTGCTCTTTGATCGGTTTCATTCCCCGCCTCCTAAAACGCTTTTTCTGATCGCCGCGAATCTATGCGGAAGCTCCGCGTCGATATTGCCCGCGTCGCTATGGATCACAACGCCGCCGGGCGCGACGGCGCGATCGGGTTCGATAGCGATCTTTGCGTCCTCTTTGAACGCCTCTTTCAAAGCGGACAGATCGGCGGGATTGACCTTTATAACGATTTTAAGCGCGTCTTTGATGTCGTTTAAGAGCGACGAAGCCAGCGCTAGAGCGATCTTAGAGGAGTTCTCGCCAACCTCGATCGCTATAACCTCTCTGGCGATCTCTACCGCGATACTCGAAAGCTCCTTTTCTAGCGAAACGCCGTGTTCGCCAAACTCTTTTAACGCCGCATCGAGTTTGATCAGCGATTCGATAAGCTGCGCCTTTTTTTGTTCTATATCGTTTGTAAGCCGCGCCGTAGCCGCATCTTCGCCCTCTCTTTTGCCGTCTTCAAAGGCGCGCTGTTTTTCGGTTTCGATCCTTCGTTCAAACTCGCTCTCCTGTTTTTCTAGGCGTAGTTGCAATTGCGCGACGTTATCCGCAAAGGTTTCGACCTTTTTAATCAGATTTGTTACAAGATCGTTTTCGGCGGCTTGCTTGGCGCTAATATCAGCAAGCGCCTCTTTTTCCGCCGCAAGCGCGTTATTCTCTTGCGCCGCCGCGATCGGCAAAGGGGCAAAGACGGGCGTTTTCGCGGGGGTAGGCGCGCATTCAAAGTTCTTAAACTCATATTTGGCGATTTTGTGCGCGTCGATTCGATCGGGCGAGATAATAATTTCCATTTACTCGATCACCTCTTCTTCGCCGCCCATTTCGATCACGCCTTGTTCGGCGAGCTGTTGGACGCTATCTACGATTTTGCGTTGCGCCGCTTCGACTTCGCGCACCTTGACCGCGCCGAGATATTGAAGCTCTTCGCGCATCGTATCCGCCGCTCGCTGCGACATATTAGAGAAAAACTTATCTTTAAGCGGATCGGAGGCGGTTTTAAGAGCCAGCGTAAGCTCTTTTTTATCGACGTTGCGCAATATCTCTCGAACTGCGTGGTTATCGAGCTTGATAATATCCTCGAAGGTAAACATCATCTCTTTGATCGAGCTTGCCAGCGCCTCGTCGACCTGTTCGATATACGCAAGAGTGGCTTTGCTTGCCTTTGCGCCTAAACGATTGAAAATGTCCGCGACGGCGCGAGGACCGCCAACCTCAACTTTGTAGCTCGTGAGCGCCTCCAATTTGCTTTCTAAAACAGTAGAAACCCGTTTGATAATCGTAGGAGATATATCGCCCAAATTCGCCATTCGCATAGAAACCTCTCCGCGTAAATCGTCCGGAAATAGATTTAACGTTTCAGCCGCCGCGCTCGCGTCCATATGCGCTAAAATTAACGCGATTGCCTGCGGGTGTTCGTTGATAATAAAATCGGATAGCTGCTGCGGTTTGATCTTGCCAAGATAACCAAAGTTTTGCCCCGATTGCATAGATTTAGCAAGTTTTTCAAGCACCTTTCGCGCCTCTTCTGGACCAAGCGCTTTATATAAAATCTCTTTGGCGTATTCCATACCGCCGGAGTTGATATATTGGTTGGATTGAAAGATCGCGTAAAACTCCTCTAAAACCGCCATACCGATCTGCTTATCTACGTTTTTGGAAAGCGCGATATACTTAGATATTTCCGTAATCGTATCGACGTCCATATGCGTAAAGACCTGCGCGGTAACGTCCTCGCCCATCTGCATCAAAAACACAGCCGTTTTTTCCGCCATAGACATCTCTTCAAATAACGATTGTAAATGCGGCGGCAGCGTCATAATTTCTCCCTAGCGTTTCGACTAGCTCTTGCGATCTCGTCATTTAAAAGACTGCCGATCAATATCGCCACGTCTTTTGGTTTTTCGTCGCAAGCGGTTCGCAAACGCTCTAATAGCACGTCGTATTTTAGCTTTTCTTCGTCGGCGCCAGCTCCAGCGCCCAGCTGTTGTTCTATGCGCTTTTTAAGCTCGTTTGCGCGATCGGAATCCTCTTCTTCTTCGTCCTCTTCAAACTCGATATGCTTTGGCGGCTCCTCCTCCGCGATCGGAATCTCCATCATACGATCGATAAAGGGCTTGATTACCTTTTTATAAAAAACGAAGAGCAAAATTGCCGCAAGGAGATATTTTAGCGCGGGATAAATCGGATCAAAGTATTTTTCGAGCCACTTTAGCGGCGCGGGTCTTGTGGGCGTGATTCCAGCTCTAAACTCAAAGGCGCTCACCGTTACCTCGTCTTTGCGCTCAGGGTTAAAGCCGATCGCTTGCTTAACAAGATTTTCAATCGCCGCAAGCTCCTCCGACGTTAAAGGCACGTATTCCAATTCGCCGTCGCTCGCGCCGTTTCCCTTTGGGGCTTTATAACGCCCGTCGACCGCTACGGCGGCGGTAACGCGGTTGATCGTGGCAAACTCGCCTTTAATTTCGCTTGTCTTTTTGGATATTTCATAATTGATCGTGTTTTCGCTTTTTTGCTCTTTATCGCGCAGGCGATCGTCTTCCAAGCCTTGCACGGGGCCTATGTTGGACACCGCGCCTGGAACGCCGCCGATCTCGCGCGGGCGGGTTCCTTCGCGCTTATACTCCATACTCTGCTCGGAACGCGGCACGTTATTTGGGTCGAATACCTCTTGGATAGAGTTTCTCTGCGAAAAATCAAAGTCGATCGTTACGCGCGCGACGGCTTTCTCGTTTCCGCCCAAAAATTGCGCCAGCATTTGCACGATCTTGTTTTCATAAACCTGCTCGTAATCGCGCTTGTATCGAAGCTGCGCCCTAGCCGTTTCGCCCGCGGTCGTCAGCGCGTCCTCTTCGCCTAGCGGAATGCCGTCCTCATTGACGATCCGCACGTTTTCAACCGTCAGTTTTGGCACGGCGGAAGCGACAAGGTGTTTAACGCCCAAGATCTGTTGGCGGCTAGTCTGCATTCCGTCTTTCATCGCCACGACGACGGAGGCTGTCGGCGGAACGTCTTTGCTGACAAAAACGCTCTCTTTGGGCATAGCGATATGAACCTTCGCGCTTCGCACGCTCTCCAAGCTCTCGATCGTGGAGCTTAATTCGCCTTCCAGCGCCCGCAATAGCTTGATCTGTTGATCGAAATCCGTTGCGCCGAAATCTTGCGCGTCGAAGAGCTCAAAACCGGGTCTGCCGTCGCGCGGCAACCCTTGCGAAGCTAAGTTTAACCGAATACGATTAACCTGTTCTTTTGGGACGGCGATCACGCCCTCTTCGGGAATCTTAAACTTAACGCCCTGCGTTTCCAACTGCTGAACGACAAGCCCCGCGTCTTTGGCGCTAAGATCGCGAAACAAAGCGCGATAACCGTCGTCGTAGTTTCTGGGGCTCGCAAAGACAATCAAAAAGGCGATCAGAGCGATCACGCCGATCAGCGCGGCGATAATCGTAGCCTTTTGCTTCGCGTTAAAACGCTTGGTCAGCGCGCTTAGTTGCTCGACAAGGGCTTTAATATCCACGCTTTACCTCCGCAATTCTTGGAAAAGCTCAAAAAAGCGATCGTTTTCAGCCGCAAGACCTATCGTAACGCGAAGCGCGTTTAAGCCGTAACTTTTTAGATCGCGGACGATCATACCTTGTTTTAACAAAGCGTTGGCTATATCGCTGGCGCTCTCGTTTTGATCGAAAAATAGCGCGATAAAATTGGTATAGCTCGGCTCGTATTTTAATCCGTTTTGAACGGCGAACTTCTCGTAGCGCTTCATCTCCTTAAAATTATGCTCTACGCTCTTTTTTACAAACTCGCGATCTTCTAGCGCGATCGTCGCGGCGGCTAAAGAGAGCGTCGTGATATTAAACGGGGCGCGAAGTTTATGAAGCTCTTTAATCAAACTCTCTTCGCCAATCCCGTATCCCACGCGCATACCGCCAAGCCCATAGGCTTTTGAAAACGTTCCCGTATAGATCGCGTTTGGAAACTTGTCGATTAACTCTTTTGGATCGATATATTTTCGCGGATCCTTAAACGCCGCGTATTCCATATATGCCGCGTCGATAACGACTAGCGTTTGCGGATCGACCTTCTTTAGAAATTCGAAAATATCTTCGCTAAAAAGCGCGTCGCCATAAGGATTGCTAGGCGTGCAGAGATAGACGATTTTCGGCTTTTTATCTAAATGCGCCTCAAAAGCTTTTAGATCGTGGCGATCGCTATCGGTAACAATCGTTTCGCCTCCCGCCTGAGCCGTATAGATCGCATACATCGCAAATGTAATTTTATTTTGTAAAACAAGATCGCCGCGATCGATTAGCGCGTGGCTTATAAACTCAAAAATCTGATCGCTACCGCTACCGATAATAACGTTTTTTGATTCGACCGTGAAGCGTTCTGCTAAAGCCTTTTTCAAGACAAAATAACTATCGTCTGGATAGCGGCTGATTCGCGAGGCGAGCGAGGCGACTTTGGCTACGACTTTAGGGCTTGCGCCGAAAGGATTTTCGTTGCTGGCAAGTTTTATAATCTCGTTTTCGGCGACGCCGTAATCTCTAGCGATTAGCTCGATCGGCTTTCCCGCCTCGTAGGTTTTGATCTTTTCTAACTCTTTTCTAAATCGCATTTTTCTTAGCTCCTTGCATAGCTTCCAAGCAGTTTATAGTTTTTAATTTTAGATAAGGTTTCGGCGATTTTCGGATCGTCTTTATGTCCCTCGAAATCAATAAAAAAACGCGACGAGATCCTATCGCCTTTTGAAGGAAGCGACTCTAACTGCGCTAGATTGATATTCGCGTCCTTAAACGCCTTCAATAAAGCAAAAAGAGCGCCCGGTTTGTTGGGCGTTTGCGCGATGATCGTCGTTTTGTCTTGAGCGCTCGAAGGGTTTTCAAAATCGCTTATAATCGCAAAGCGCGTCGTGTTTTCGCCCGTATCCTCGATATTGTCAAACATTACGGGTAGATTGTAAAGTTTCGCCGCGATATGCGAGCAGATCGCGGCGCTTTTTTCGTCTTCGCTTGCAAGCCGCGCCGCTTTGGCGGTGCTTTCGATCGGGATCATTTTAACGCGCCCATCTAACGCGTGTCCTTGCAAAAACGCTCCGCACTGCCCAAACGCCGCGTCTTTGGAGTAGATATTATCGATCGCGTTGAGGCTTTGGGCTTTTGTAGCAAAGCAGTGGTGAATCGCAAGCTCCATATCGCCTACGATCAAAAGCGAGCTTTTTTCAAGACGATCTATCGCTTCGCCCACAAGTCCGCTTGTGTTGTTGTAGATTGGCGTTACGCCGTATTTTGCCCGTTTGGATTCCGCCGCGTCAAAAACCGCGCCGATCGATTGCATAGAAAGATAGTCGCCATTTGCGCCAAATCGACTCTCCGCCGCTTGGTGCGTGAAGCTGCCGACAGGACCCAAAAAGGCTATGCGCTCGGCAAACTCCAGCGTTCTCGAAGCGGCGAAAATCTCTAAAAAGATCGCCTCGATCGCGCTTTGAGAAAGGCGACCTTTGCGGGCGCTTAACCTTGACAAAATCTCTTTTTCTCTCGCGGGTCGATAGATCGTTAAGCGCTCTTTTTTCTTGATCTCGCCGATCTCTTGGACAAGGCTCATTCGCGCCTCTAAAAGCTCCCAAAGTTTGTCGTCGATCGCGTCGATCCGTTTTCTTATTTCCTCTAAACTCATCGCGGCGTTTCTAGTAGTTTCAGTTCGCTCGCGAAAATATCCTCGTAGGTTTCGCGCTCTCGAATCAATCGATCGACCCCGTTTTGTATGGCGATTTCCGCCGAACGCCGCCTTGTATTGTAGTTGCTACTCAAAACAAAGCCGTAAGCGCCGGCGGTATTGACTAGTAACAGATCGTTATGTTTTGTCGGCGGCAGAGCGACGTTTTTGGCAAAAAAATCGGAGCTTTCGCAGATGGGGCCTACAATATCGCACAAACTTGTTTCGCCTTCGCAACCGATCGCCTCTACGGCGTGATAGGCGTTGTAGAGCGCGGGGCGAATCAGATCGTTCATAGCGCCGTCTACGACGACAAAACGCTTTTCCCCCATCTCTTTTTCATACAAAACTTTAGTAAGAAACGTTCCCGCGCTAGCTACCAAAAACCGCCCGATTTCGCATACGATCGTCAAGTCGAGATCTTTGATAGCGCCAAAAATAGCGCTTGCATACTCTTTTAGATCGATAGTTTTTTCGTCTTTATAGACCACGCCGATCCCGCCGCCTACGTCGAAAAATTTCAGATCGATTTCCAGCGCTACAAGCGATCTGACAAGCTCGGCGACCTTTTGCGCGGCTTGTTTTATCGGCTCTAGTTCGGTTAGTTGGCTTCCGATATGAAAATGAGCGCCAATCGGCTCCAAAAATGGGGAGTTTTTGGCGTAGATATAGAGTTTTTTCGCGCTTTCTTGATCCACTCCAAACTTGTGTTCTCGCAAACCCGTCGATATGTATGGGTGGGTTTTTGCGTCGATTTCTGGATTGATCCTGATACTAATTCGCGCTACTTTGCCCAACTCTTTGGCGATCGCCTCGACGCGCAACAACTCCGCTTCGCTCTCGACGTTGATAAATAAAATATCCTCTTTAAGCGCGCCCAAAATCTCGTCGTCGCGTTTGCCGACGCCGCTAAATATAATTTTGTATTTAGGAACGCCCGCAATCAGAGCGCGTTTGATCTCGCCAAAGCTCACGCAGTCCGCGCCCGCTCCTAACGAGGCAAAATGCGCGATCACGCTAAGGTTTGAATTAGCCTTTAGCGCGAAAGCGATCAGCGACTTTTTGCCCTCGAACGCCCCCTTTAGCGCATTGTATTGGCTCGCCATATAGTCAAAATCGTAAATATACAGAGGAGTTCCGTAACGATCGGCAAGCGAGCGGTAATCCATCATACGCCTTTGCGGGGGTTTTAATAGTAGAATAGTAACAAGATGGCGCTAAAACGTTATTAAAACGTTCGCGAAAATTAAATGCTATACGAACGATTTTTGTAAAATCTCGACATCAATTTTAAGGACAATCGATGACGGCGGTTATTTTATGCGGCGGATCGGGGACGCGCCTTTTTCCTATTAGCCGCGAGTTAATGCCCAAGCAGTTCGCTTCGCTTTTCGAGGGCGATTCGCTCTTTCAAAGAACGGTCAAACGCAACGCGCCGCTGTGCGAGAAAACGCTAATAGTCTGTAATACGGAGCATTACTTTTTGGCGCTCGATCAATTAGAGGCGATCGGTTTTGAAGCCGATCGCGTTTTGATCGAACCCGTCGGACGCAACACCGCGCCCGCGATCGCCCTTGCCGCGTTATGCGCGTCGCAAAACGAGCCGCTTTTGGTCGTCCCAAGCGATCACCTTATCGACGATCAAGACGGAACCTATAGCGAGGCGATCAAAGCCGCGCAAAAAGAGGCGCTTGAAGGCTATCTGGTCGCCTTTGGAATCAAGCCGACCTATCCCGAAACGGGCTACGGATACATCAAGGCGCGGGGAAATATCGTTAAGGCGTTTAAAGAAAAGCCAAACCGCGAACAAGCCCAAGAGCTTATCGCGCGCGAAGAGGTCTATTGGAATAGCGGAATGTTCTGTTTTACCGCAGGCGCCTATTTGCAAGCGCTGGCGGATCACGCGCCAAAACTTTTAGAACAGATAAAAGCCGCGTTTGAAACGGCTAAGATCGACGAAAAGACGATTAGAATCAGCCGCGAAAAGATGAGCGCAATCGACGAAATTAGCGTCGATTACGCCGCGATGGAAAAAGCCAAAAATATTCGCGTCGTTTCGTGCGCCGCAAAGTGGTCTGATATGGGCAGTTTTGAAAGCTTGTATAACGAGCTGCCTAAAGACGATCTGGGCAACGCTGGCAAAGCGATCTATATCGATTCCAAAAATAATCTCGTTATCGGTTCTTCGCGGCAAATCTCGCTGATCGATTGCGAAGATATAATGGCGATCGACGCTTCCGACGCGCTCTTAATCGCTAAAAAGGGAAGCGGGCAAAAAGCGCGCGAAGTCGTTAAGGCGTTAAAAGCGCAAGGTAGCGAGTTGCCAAAAGTCCATTCTATCGCTCATCGCCCTTGGGGAACTTACGAGGTTTTGGATACGGGCGATC
The DNA here is from genome assembly GCA_031273735.1 of Helicobacteraceae bacterium. Classification (GTDB taxonomy): domain Bacteria; phylum Campylobacterota; class Campylobacteria; order Campylobacterales; family SZUA-545; genus JAIRNH01. Next base: position 2,807 of record JAISRI010000035.1, on the reverse strand, counting down.
GCTTTAAGATTAAACGCATCGTCGTCAAAGCGGGCAAAAGATTATCGTTGCAAAAGCACTTCCATCGTAACGAACATTGGATCGTCCTTAGCGGCGCGGCGCTCGTTACGCTTGAAGATAAAGTATGTCAGATCAACGCAAACGAATCGATCTATATTCACGCCGGTTGCGCGCATCGTCTTGAAAATCCGGGCAAGATCGATCTCGTAATAATAGAAGCGCAAGTGGGCGACTATCTTGGCGAAGACGATATCGTTCGTATCGAAGACGACTTCAAAAGAGATCAATAACGCTTCTGAAGCGTCAAAGAACGCATAGCGATTGCGAGAATAGCGCCAAACAACTTTAGAACGCATTATGATTTATTAAGCGGAACGGGGTTTGCTTTTTGCTTCGCAAGGAGTAAAAATGACGCTTTTGCGTTCTCGAAAGATCGTATTGCAAGAGGTCGCCAATTTTATTAACGATCGTTATTTTGCGTTGTTTAACCGCTTTGAAAAGGGTTTGATAACCTTTGGCGAAGCGCGTTCGATAGGCGACGAAATCGAATCGCTCGAAGAGATAACGAGCTTTATTAGAAACGAATCGGAAACGATCAATAGAGATAGCGCGCAAGAAGCCGCCGACGAAATTTTATCTATTTTGCAAAAAGGGGCGCGATGAGTTTTTCAGATACAAGGATCGCCTATCGCAGGGCGCGGTTTGCATACGCTTTAGCCTCTTTGCGTAGCGAAGCGCGACTATGTAGAGAAAGTATAGAAAACCGTTTGCAAAGAGCGACTAGCGACGAGGAGTTAAAAGAGCTTTTAAGCGCCGCCGAAATGCTGCGCGAAACGGATCGTTTTGTTCGGAATCTTAACGCGACAAAAGATCCCCAATTTGATCTTTCAACGCAGTTTAGCTATCGGCTCGAATCATAGACGATTAACTCGGTTTTGCGTCGTTAAAAGTCGATAAGCTCGTCGGTATAGATCGCAAATCCTACCGCTCTGCCTTCGCCGCTTTCGTAGCCGCCGCCCATAGCGATCTGTTTGCCGTTTAGTAAGAAACGAAAGTAGAGATCGTCGTAATACGCCATATCCGCGTAAAAAAGCGGCGAAAGCGCCACGCGATCTCGCCCCCGCGTTAATTCGCCCATCGCTTTTAAGTGCGGTTTTAATTCGTTAGGAACGATCGCCAAAACCTCGTCAAGACGCTTTAGATCGCACAGCTCCGCAAGCGGTTTAAGCCACTTTTCGTCTCTTTCAAGCAACTTGTGCAGTTCGTGGCGGATTAAAACTTCGCGATCGATCCCAAGTAGTTTTTGCAAAGCGTTTAGAAGCGCGATTGATCCCGCTTGAAGCGTCGCGCCGCGCAATCCTACCGCATCCAAAATCTCGCCGCAAAGCGAAATCATAGCTTTTAGATCGCTTTGTCCGATCGCCTCCGCGCCGATCTGGTGGATCTCCCGCGTCGGATAGCGAAAAACGGGCTGAATGTAAAACCATTTGCGGTGTTCCGTGGCGCGTCCAAGCCGCTTTAAGATCAGCCTGACCGCCTCCAAAGACGAATCGGCGCGTAAGAAAACGGCGTTATTATCTTCGTCGCTAAAGCGGATCGTTTCATTTAGATTCGCCTGATGATACGAAAAAAGCGGCGTGGCGATCTCCTCGAAACCGCGCTTTTCAAAGAGCGCCGCCGCTTTGTTTTCAATCTCTCGCTTTTTGCGCGCCCGATCGCCAAAAAAGAGCTTGCTTCCCTTTGGTATCTCGTATTCGCCGATCATCTGTAGTAGTTCTCCGTAAAGGCTCTGTTGGCGCCGCCGTCGTATTTTCTAGCGCCCGATCGATCTAGCGCGATTTCTAGCGCGTTTAAGCTCCACGCGATCTCGTTCGGAGAAACAAACCCCATATTGTTAATGCGGATTAAGCTGTCCTTAAGATCGTCCTGTCCGCCCGCCGCATTGACGAGCGCCTCTTTTTTCATCCATTTGCGAAGGCTTGCCGCTTGCGGGTGAAAAACGCTAAACATACTCGGCGCCGCAACCGTAGGGTAAATCCGCGCTCCAATGGCGTTCAACGCCGCGATTCCCGCCTCGAAGCGCTTAAGCGCGTCGGCGTAAAAACGATCTTCGCCGATCGTATCGAGCCGCGCAAAGAACGCGTCTAAACCTTGAATGATCGTCGTGGTCGCCGTCCAAGCCGTCGTGTTCTTGCGCTGGTTTTTTAGCTCCGTCGCAAGGTTGAAATAAAAGCCCGCGCCTCCCGTCGTATCGATATGTTTAACCGCGTTCGCCGAAAGTCCGATCGTAGCTAAACCGGGCGGAAGCATAAACGCCTTTTGGCTACCGCCGATCAGCGCGTCTATATTTGCCGCGTCGATTCTCTCCGCGCCGATCGCCGTTATGCCGTCCGCGACGACGAAAAGATCGGGGCGAATCGCTTTCGCCGCTTTCGCGATCGCCTCTACGGGGTGGCGTAAACCGCCCGAACTTTCGCAAATCTGAATAAAAAGCGCGTCAATATCGGCGTTGTTTTTCAGCGCGTTTTCAACGTCGGATACCGAAGCGGGCGTATCCCATTCGTATTTAAGCTCTAGCGGGTTTTTGCCGTAGGCGCAGGCGATCTTTGTCCAACGCTCGCCGAATTTGCCCGCGTTGATCGTCAGCGCTCTTTTGGCGCAAAGGTGCGTAAGCGCCGCTTCCATAGCGCCAGTTCCCGTGCTTGCGAGAAAAACGACTTCGCAAACGCCCGTAAAGTTTTTTAGACGATCGCGGACGCGACCGAAAATCGCCTCGAACTCGGGCGTTCTGTGGTGAATGCTCTCGA
>JAISRI010000238.1 GCA_031273735.1 Helicobacteraceae bacterium | reverse complement strand
AAGGAGCGTTATGAGCGTCAGAATGATTGCCGAATGGGAGGAGCAGAGCGCGGTTTTGCTCGCCCTGCCGCATAAAAATAGCGATTGGTCGCCGTATTTTGACGAGATTTCGGCGTTTTACAAATCGCTGATCGAGGCGATTACCCGTTTTGAAAAGGTCGTTTTGGTTTGCGAAAACGCGCGCGAAGCAAAAGAACGGCTTAAAAACGATCGCGTAATTTATATTGAAGCGCCTTGCAACGATACGTGGGCGCGGGATTTTGGCGCGATAACTATCGAAGAAAACGGCGCGATCGCGGCGCTAGATTTTGAGTTTAACGGTTGGGGATTGAAATACGCCGCTAATTTTGACAACCAAATCAACGCGGCGCTGAAAAATAGCGGCGTTTTCGGCGCGGCAAAATCGCGAAAAACGGGCTGGATTTTGGAGGGCGGCAGCGTAGAAACCGACGGCAAAGGCGCGATTATGACGACCGAAACCTGCCTATTCGCGCCAAATCGCAACGCGAATTGGACAAAGGCGGATTTTGAAGCGGCGTTTAGGCGCGATCTGGGCGCGTCGCGGGTTTTGTGGATCGCGAACGGACTTTTAGAAAACGACGACACCGACGGGCATATCGACACGCTGGCGCGCTTTTGCGATCGCGATACGATCGCCTTCGTAGGTTGCCGCGACGAAAACGATAGCCATTTTGAGAGTTTGAGCGCGATGAAAGCGGAGATTTACGCGTTCAAAAAAGCCGACGGATCGCCCTATCGCCTCGTAGAGCTACCAATGTGCGATCCGATCTACTTTAACGGCGAACGACTGCCCGCGACCTACGCCAATTTCCTGATAATTAACGGCGCAGTTATCGCGCCGGTCTACGGAGTTAAAAGCGATCGCGCCGCGCTGGAGATTTTGCGAAATCTCTTCCCTACGCGAGAGATTATTCCGATCGACGCGTCGATCGCCGCTCGTCAGCGCGGGTCGATTCACTGCTTAACAATGCAACTACATACGCCGCTAAATCTTTGACGAGTAGTTTTTGGCGACCTGCGCTAAAATAGCGGAACATTTGCAAAAAGAGAACGCCGTGAGTTTTGTCCATCTACACCTACATACCGATTACTCTATGCTTGACGGCGCAAACCGCCTCGATACGCTCGCCAAGACGATCAAGGCAAAAGGTATGAACGCGGTCGCTATGAGCGATCACGGCAATATGTTCGGCGCGATCGACTTCTACACGACGATGAAAAAAGAGGGGATCAAGCCGATTATCGGCATTGAAACCTATATCCATAACCACGAAAATATCAGCTACAAAGAGCTTGTGAGCGATCCGTTCAAACAGCGCTTTCACCTCTGCCTTTTTGCCAAAAACGAGCAAGGTTACAAAAATCTGATGCGCCTTTCCAGCGAGGCGTATTTGAGAGGTTTTTACTACAATCCGCGTATCAATAAAAAAACGTTGGAACGCTTCAAAGAGGGGCTGATCTGCTCTAGCGCCTGCCTTGCGGGAGAGATCAATTTTCACCTGAATAAAGCCGCGCAGAGAAACAAAGAGCGGCGCGGAGGTTACGAAAAAGCGTTAGAGGTCGCCGCGAGTTATCAAGAGATATTCGGCGAAGATTTTTATATAGAGATTATGCGGCACGGAATCGAGGAGCAAAGGTTAATAGACGATCAGATTATCAAGATCGCGAAAACGTTAGGAATTAAGCTGATCGCCACAAACGACGCGCACTATGCCGAACGCATTAACGCGGACGCTCAAGAGGCGCTTATGTGTATCAACAGCAAATACACTCTAAACGATCCTAAACGGCTTAAACACTCCGTTAAAGAGTTTTACGTAAAAAGCCCCGAAGAGATGGCGGCGCTTTTTGCGGATATTCCGCAGGCGCTAGAAAACACGCAAGAGATCGCCAATAAGTGCGATTTGGAACTGAAGCTAGTCGATAACAAAAACTATTTTCCCACCCCGCCAAATTATAAGTTTACGCGCCGCGTAGCCAAAGATCGCGACGTAAAACTAACGGACGAAAACGCGGAGTATTCGCACGAGAACGACGCGATTCTTTTTGAAACGTTATGTCGAGAGAAACTTGAAAATCGGCTTATATACGTCGATGAAAGCAAACGGCAAAGCTACCGCGATCGTTTAGAGCTTGAGATTGACGTAATCAAAAAGATGAAGTTTGCGGGCTATATGCTGATCGTATGGGATTTTGTCAGTAAAGCGAAGGAAATGAAAATCCCCGTTGGTCCAGGTCGCGGTAGCGCGGCGGGGAGTTTGGCGGCGTACGCGCTGGAGATTACCAATATCGATCCGATGAAATACGGCTTGCTTTTCGAGCGCTTTTTGAACCCAGAGCGCATATCTATGCCCGATATTGATATGGACTTCTGCCAGCAGAGACGATCGGAGATCATTAAGTATGTCGTGGAGGCTTACGGCAGAGAGAACGTAGGACAGGTGATCACTTACAGCGCCCTTCAAGCCAAAAACGCGATCCGCGACGTGGCGAGGGTTTTGGGCGTATCGATTCAGGAAGCGAACAATATGGTAAAGCTGATCCCAAAAGTATTAAATATCACGCTTGCCCAAGCCTACGAGAGCGAACCAAAGTTAAGAGAGCTAATACAGACCGACGTAAACGCGGGTAGAATCTGGAACCTAGCGACGCAGCTAGAGGGCTTAAAAAGAGGAAACGGCGTTCACGCGGCGGGGATTGTGATTAGCAACGAGGAGTTATGGCATAAAACGCCCGTTTGTCTGCCTCCAAAAGGCGAAAGAGAGAAAGACAAAGACGCGAAAGATAGCGAAGAGAAGTTTTATCACGACGTAGCGACTCAATACGACGGACACTATCTAGAAACGGTCGATCTGATCAAGTTCGACTTTTTAGGTCTGCAAAACCTAACTGTGATCGATCACACTCTAAGGTTGATAGAAAAATACGCAAATAAAACAATCGATTTTGATAGTATGCCTATGGACGATCCAAAGGTTTTCGAGCTGATCGCGAGCGGCGAAACTTTGGGCGTGTTTCAGATTGAAGGCGTAGGTTTGCAAAATCTTAGCCGCCGTCTTAAGCCAAACTGCTTTGAAGACGTTGTGGCTATGATCGCGCTCTATCGTCCCGGCCCGCTTGAATCTGGAATGGTAAGCGACTTTGTCGATCGCAAACACGGACGCGCGCAGACAACCTATATGTTCCCAGCGTTAGAACCCATCTTAAAGCCTACATACGGAGTGATCGTCTATCAAGAACAGGTAATGCAGATCGTTCAAACGATCGGCGGTTTTTCGCTTGGCAAAGCCGATCTAGTGCGCCGCGCTATGGGTAAAAAGAAACCCGAAGAGATGGAAAAGATTCGCGGCGAGTTTGCCGACGGAGCGCAAAAAAACGGCTACAATCGCAAAAAGGCTTTAGAGCTTTTTGATCTGATCGAGAAGTTTGCGGGCTACGGCTTTAATAAATCTCACTCCGCGGCATACGCGGCAATCACGTATCAAACGGCGTATCTAAAGCGATACTATCCGGCCGAATATATGTCGGCTCTTATCACTTTCGACGCGAATAGAAGCGAAAAGGTCGCAAGCTATATCAACGAGGCTAAACGGCTTGGGATCGGCTTCATTAAACCAAACATAAATCTTTCGCAGATCAATTTCGAGCCGATCTATGAAAACCAAAAAGCCAGCATCGTCTTTGGCTTAGGCGCTATTAGAGGCGCAGGCGAAGTGGCGCTGGAGTATATTATAGAGGCGCGAAAGACGCTGGGGGGAAAGTTTAGCGCTATTGGCGAGCTTTTAGCTAACGTCGATTCGCAAAAGGTTAATAAAAAGGTTTTTGAAGCGTTAATAAAAGCGGGCGCGATGGACTGCTTTGGATATACGCGGAGAGCGTTGTTAAGCGCGATTGAAAACATTGTAAAAGCCGCGCAAAACGCGAATAATATACGCAAAGAGAGCAAGGGCGGTTTATTCGAGGACGACGCGGAACAGATGGCAAACGGCGTAAACATAGATATTTCGCCGCTTGACGAGCTTGATCAAAAAACGCTTTTAGAGTTTGAAAAAGAGTTTGCGGGATTATATCTTTCAGGGCACCCGCTAGACGATTTCATGGAGGAGTTGAGCCGTTGTCCTCACACGCCTTGCGCGGCGATTCGCCGCCTAGATAAAAGCGGCGACGAGGGCGAAGAAGAAGAAAACGAGGATTTTTCCGAAAACGAAACGACGCAAAACGAGATTAAAGAGGGCGACGAAGTTTTACTGATCGGCAAAGTGGAAAACTTCGATAGCAAGATCTCTAAAAGCGGCAAAAGATACGGCAACGTTTATCTTGCGGATCTAACGGGAAGCGCCGTTATCTTAATTTTTGATCCTAATATCCAAAAACTAGAAAATTTGGATAGCGCTCGTCCGATCGCCTTTAAGGTTATCGTTCAAAGAGACGATAGGGATAATAAAATTAGCCTAAGAGCCGTACGGGTATTGAGTTTAGAAGAGGCGCAAGATTTAGACCTATCCAACGATCGCAAAAACAGAAACGAACGACGAATTCCTTTGCAAAATAATAGATCAGAAACGCGCCGAGATTTTGCGCCAAAAACGTCGCCGTCTCCTCCGAAAGAAGAGAAAATATATAAGCCTATGGTTTTTGAGATTCCATTAAGCGAACAAAGCGAAGTTTTTCTTGAAAAGCTCTATTCGATAATCCGCGAAAATCCGGGCGAAATACCCGTATGCGTTAAAATATGTTCCGAGCGGCGGGATATAGAAATGCAAACAAAACTTGTCGCGTCGAGAACGGCAAAAGACGAAGCTATAAAAATTGGCGTGGCTTGCAGATATTAAACTTTAGGAGATTTTATGAAAATACTTGTAACGGGAACGGCGGGATTTATAGGCTTTCATACCGCTTTGCGCTTATTGGAGCGCGGCGACGAAGTTATTGGATTAGACAATATCAACGACTATTACGACGTTTGTCTTAAATACGGACGTTTAGCCGTTAGCGGCATAGAGCAAAACTCAATCGAATACGGCAGACTTACCCAAAGTAGCAGATATAAAAACTATCGCTTTATCAAACTCGATCTGGCGGACAAAGACGCGATCGACCAGCTTTTTTCTAGCGAAAAGTTTGACAACGTTTGCCACCTTGCGGCGCAGGCGGGCGTGAGGTATAGTTTAACAAATCCGAACGCGTATATTTCCGCGAATATAAACGGAACGTTGAACATATTGGAGGCGTGCCGTTTTAATCTAGTTTCGCATTTGGTTTTCGCCTCTAGTAGTTCCGTTTACGGCTTAAACGAAAATATGCCCTTTAACACTTCTAAACCCGTAGATCACCCGATTAGTCTTTACGCCGCCACCAAAAAAAGTAACGAGTTAATGGCGCATACCTACTCTAGTCTTTTTGGCGTCGCGGTTACGGGTTTGCGTTTTTTTACCGTTTATGGTCCTTGGGGCAGACCCGATATGGCGCTTTTTATATTTACTAAAGCGATCTTGGAAGGTAAACCGATCGACGTTTTTAATGATGGTAAAATGATGCGCGATTTTACTTATATCGACGATATTGTCGAAGGAGTGATCCGCGTTATCGATACGCCCGCCGCAAGCGATCCGTCTTTCGATCCCGTAAATCCTAATAGCGCGACTTCGCGCGCTCCATATAAGATCTATAATATTGGGCGCGGTTCGCCCGTCAATTTACTTGATTTTATCGAGGCGATCGAAAAAACGCTTAACAAAAAAGCGAGCAAAAACTATCTGCCTATGCAACTAGGCGACGTTCCCGCCACGTTTGCCGATACAAGCGATTTGGAGCGCGATCTAGGCTATAAACCTAGCGT